>CADCQD010000191.1 GCA_902803485.1 uncultured Eubacteriales bacterium
AGATCGGGCCGCCGGTACGCGGCTGCCCGCGGAAACCCGTTTTCAGAAAGGAAAACCCGCATGCCAAGAAGAAAAAAGGTCACACTGGACGATATCGCCGCGATATCAGGAGTCTCCAAGACTACAGTCTCCCGCGCCCTGTCCGGTAAAGGCAGGATCAGCAGCACAAAAAGAAATGAGATCATCAGCTGCGCCGTGGACGCGGGATATCCGGTGAAATCCGCTGAACCGGAAAATATCTGCGTGGTGCTGCCGGATAATCTTTTGGACAATTCGATCTTTTTTCAGACATGTCTTGCCGGGATCCTGGACGCCCTGCAGAAATACCGCTGCAATACCATGATCGTGCTGGAAAAGGATGACCGGACGGAACGGCTTTCCGAAGCCCTGTCCCGGCTGAAGTGCGACGGAGTTATCCTGCTGCAGAATTATGACAGAAACCGTCAGATCGAATATCTGAGGCAGATCGGCATGCCCTTTGTGCTGGGCGGTACCTCCGGGGATCCGGACGTCTATCAGGTGGACGGCAATGTCTACCAGGCTGCCCGGGTGATGACTGCGCATCTTCTGGAAAGAGGAAGCCGGCGGATCGCTTACGTGGGCGGCATGGAGTTCTATTCTGTAAACCGTGACCGCTTTAACGGCTATACACAGGCCCTGACGGATCATCTGATGCCGGTGCACTATGATCTGGTCTTCCGTAACGTCATCACCGCTTCTGACGCGGGTACCGCAGCCGACCTGCTGCTTTCCAGGAAGGCGGACGCTGCTATTATTTCCGACGACATCCTGGCATATCTTTTTCTGCAGGCGCTGACGGAACGCGGCGTCTATGTGCCTAAGGAATTACGGCTTGGAGCGCTTTATGACAGTGCTTATACTCAGAACTCCTATCCGCCGATCTCCTCCATGTATATACCGACCCGGGAGATGGGCGCGGCGCTCAGTGAAAAACTGATCGCGCTGATCCGTAAAAAGGAGCCGGAGCGGATATCCGGCATCGATTATATTCTCAGGGAAAGGCGTTCCTCGCTCTGAATTATTTTTGAAATACATTTATTTATGTTGCGCACTAAATCAACGAAATTCAAGTATTTGTTGGTTTTTGTTGCGCAACTTTTGTTTTGTAAATTGTGCAATTCGGCCAAATATAAAAATCATTTTCTTACTTTTTTTATCTTGCCCCCTCGTAAAAAAACAACTACATTTAGGACGAAACATCAAACCGGCACAGAAATCTATGGCACAAGGAGGACTCCTCATGAAGAACCGCGGACAGAAGGCTTCGCCGGCACCAACGGCGAAAATGCCTTTTAAGAAAGTCATCCGCAAGCACTGGCTGCTGCTTCTTATGCTGCTGCCTGCAGTGCTGTATGTCATTATTTTTTCCTATATTCCCATGAGCGGGATCATCCTTGCCTTTGAAAAATATTCCTTCAAGGGCGGGATCTACGGTTCGAAGAAGATCGGACTTCAGAATTTCAGATCCCTGATGATCGCCGGGAAGCTCTGGATGACCACCAGAAACACCCTGCTGTATAATATCGCGTTCATCTTCCTCGGCGTGGTTTTTGAAATGGGATTCGCGATCCTCCTGAACGAACTTGGCAGCAAGGTGTTCAAAAAGGTGGCGCAGTCCTTTATGTTCCTTCCCTATTTCATCAGCTGGGTCGTGGCCGGCGCCATCATGTACAATATCTTTAATTATGAACAGGGCGTCTTCAATCATCTGATGAAGCTGGCAGGCGCGGAGCCTTTCGATCTGTACAATACCCCTTCCGCCTGGCCCATTGTCCTCACGGTCCTGAAGCTGTGGAAAGCCACCGGATACGGCACAGTCGTTTATCTGGCCGCCATCACCAGCCTGGACCAGGAAATGTTTGAGGCTGCCGCCATTGACGGCGCCAACGCCTGGCAGAAGATCCGCTACCTCACGATTCCGTCTCTGACTCCCACCATGATGGTACTGGTGCTTCTGGCCATCGGCAATATCTTCCGGGGAGATTTCGGGCTTTTCTACCAGACAGTCAAATCCAGCATCACACTGCAGCCCGTAACGGAAGTGATCGATACCTATGTATTTAAACTCCTGATCACGAACGGAGACGTCGGTGTTGCCGCCGCGGCAGGACTTTACCAGTCCATCCTCTGTTTTGTGACCATCTCCATCTGCAATGGCGTGGTGAAACGGTTCAATCCGGACTACGCATTATATTAAGGAGGTGAACCGGCATGGCAAATAAGAATACTTCTCCGGCATCCCGCCGCATTAAGCACGGAGCCGACGTCATCTCCATCAATCTGGCAGGTTACCTCCTGGTCGGACTGTTCGCTCTTCTGTGTCTGACGCCTTTCTATCTGATCATTGTCGCGTCCTTCACAGATAACAGTGAACTGATCCGTTCCGGTTACCCGCTGTTCCCGAAACCTTTCTCTACTGAGGCTTATCAGCTCAGCATCAAGAACCCGAAACAGATCCTGCTGGCCTACGCCACCACCATCGGCGTTACCGCTGTCGGAACCACCCTCGCGGTGTTCCTGGCCACCATGACGGGGTATGTTCTCTCCAGAAAGGATTTTCCCTGGCGGAACGGCTTTGCCTTCTTCTTTTTCTTCACGACGCTTTTTAACGGCGGACTGGTGCCCTGGTTCATCCTCTGCACCCGGTATCTGGGCTTCAAGGATCATTATCACGCCCTGATCCTGCCGCTGATGTTCTCCGTGTGGAACATGATCATTTCCAAGTCCTTCATGAACGGAATTCCCAGTGCCATCACAGAATCCGCGAAGATCGACGGAGCCAATGACTTCCTGATCTATACGAAGCTGATCCTGCCCCTCAGCAAGCCGCTGATCGCGACCCTCGGCCTGTTTTCAGCCCTTGCGTACTGGAACGACTGGTACAACTGCATGCTGTTCATCGGAAAGGATCATATGTACAACCTGCAGTATTATCTGCAGAAAATGATCGGTTCCGCGGAAGCCATGCGGATCGTGGCGGAGAAGTCCGGCCTTCCGTTAACTGCCGTACCGCTGGAAAGTATGAAGATGGCCATGACCGTCATCGCCACCGGCCCCATCGTTCTCCTGTATCCCTTCGTACAGCGCTATTTTGTAAAGGGCCTGACCATCGGCGCAGTCAAGGGATGATTCCGGGACCGCGTCTCTGAAAACTGACAGACTTTGTTCAACGGCGCGGCTTCCCGCGCATTGAAAATAAAAACAAAAGGGGAAAAACACATGAAAAAACTGATTGCGCTGCTGCTTGCTGCAGCAATGATCCTTTCCATGCTTTCCGCCTGCGGCACAACTCCTGCCGGCTCTGACACGCCGAAGGATACTGCTGAAGCAGAGGCAGAAGGTGAAGAAGGACAGGAAGCAGAAGGGGAAGACGCGGAAGCCGGAACCGGCGACGCTGTCCTTCCGGACGAGCTGACACTCGGCACCGTCATTAAAGGTGATCCGAGCCTCTACAAAAACGTAGATCTCAGCAAGGAAGAAACCATTTACATCTGCCTGATCGGCGATACGCCGAATGATTTCCAGGATATCCTGGACAAGGCAAACGAATATCTGGCTCCCTACAATACAAAGCTGGATTTCACCATCTGGGCATGGTCGGACTACAAGGATCTGTATTCTCTGAACCTGGCATCCGGTACGAACTGCGACATCATCTTCACGGCACCCTGGTGCTATCTCTGGTCAGAAGCCAGCAACGGCTCCTTCATGGCGCTCTCTGATGACTTCATCACCGAAAACATGCCGCTGACCCGGAAGTACCAGATCGCTGATACCTGGAACGGCGTAAAGCTGGCCGGCGATATTATCGCTGTACCGCAGAATACCACGAACCCCAACGGCAAGATCGTCGCGATCCGCCAGGACCTTGCGGATAAGTACGGCATCACGGAACTGAAGAGCTGGGATGATTACAAGAACTTCCTGCTGACAGTCGCGGAAAAGGAAACTCCGGACAGCGGTATCCTCGCGGAAGCGGCTTCCGGAAGCAATTCCGAGCTGTGGGATGTGTTCCGCCAGAAATACGACACCATGGTCGCTGCTTCTACTCAGGATTACATCTCCTATCTTTTCCAGTATGAAAAAGGCACTCTTCCCGCAAAAGAAGATCTGACCTTTACCTGGACCTCCGACTGGTTCAAAGAATTCTGCAAGGATATGAATGAACTTGCGAATGCCGGCGCCTGGAGCCGCTCCGCGCTGACGAATGAAGTTTCCGCGGCGGACGCATTCGGCGCGCTGCAGGGCGCTTCCTTTGCCTGGAACCTGACCGTATTCAATTACATTGATCAGGCAGAAAAGGCATCTGAGGATGTGAAGTGCGCGGCATATGACATTACCATGGACAATTTCGCCATCGGCGAGGCCTACAACAACAATGACATGGCCATCACTGCGTCCGCAAGTGATCCGGAGCGTGCGGCAATGGTCCTGGACCTTATCAAAATGGACACTTACCTTAACCATCTGTTCCGTATGGGTATCGAAGGCGTTCATTACGAGATCGACGATCAGAACAACTATGTAGCGCTGGACAAGGTCGCGGATTACGCAAAGGACAGCATCTCCATGTCCTGGGCCATCAAGAATGGCGATGTCAACGAATACATTCCGGATGAGAGAAAGAAAGCCATCTCTGACGCGGAAACAGCGAAGATGGCCGCAAACCCGCTGGAAGGCTTTGTGTTTGATGATGCCAATATCCAGGCGGAAGCCGCTGCTGTGAATGCCATCCTGAAGGAGTACATCCCGAGCCTGCAGCTGGGTCTGTTTGATGACTATGAAGCGAAGATCGACGAAATGATGGCCGCCTGCAAGGATGCCGGATTTGATAAGATCGAAGAAGAGATC
>CADCQD010000192.1 GCA_902803485.1 uncultured Eubacteriales bacterium
TTCCAGTCCGTCCGGGAGCACAGCACCTGTGATCTCCCCAAGACCTGTTTTGATCGTGATCTTATCCATTGTCATCCTCCTGTAAGCGTATCACCTCTTTATTATGAATACTCCATCCGTGGCCGCCGCCCATAGAGCGGCAGCCACAGCCTCCCGGCAGGTCACAGGCCCGGGACGGGCTTATTCAAGACCGAAACGGATCACGTTCCAGGACTGCTTCCGGAGTTTAGCGGATAAAACGCCGCCCTCCAGCACGGTCCCCTCTGCCGCCCGCGGCAGAATCTGATCCGGTGTTTCATAGCTGTTGGAAGCCTGCGGATCGTCTGTATACAGCACCTTGTGCTCCTTAAACGTAAGGCCGTTGAACGCTCTGAGATCCATGGTGAATTCATGATCCTCTTCCCAGTCCGCGTTGATCACAAAGACCGTAAGTTCCCCGGCTTCTTCATTCAATGCCGCCGCTGCCGTTACATACGGGACCTTTTCAAAGCCTTCATACTGGTTCATGCCGTCCATGGCATATCCGTCGATGTCATAGGTATCGCAGTCCACTACGGGCATCAGAGACGTACCCTTCGCGTATTTCACGAGATCCGTCATGATATAGTGGGAAGCGCCCTTCCAGGTATGCAGGCGGTCCGTCTCGCAGAACATGCCAAGGCCTCCCGTCGCGCAGCCGATCTTCACCCGGTCCGCCCGGCGAAGAAGCGCCAGAGTCACCTGCGCATGCGCAAGAGCCGTAGTCATTTCCGCGCCTCTGGGTCTGCCGGGTCCCCAGTTGGTATCCGGATCCCGGTGCACATACGGCCGTTCCGGATCGAACTGATAATAGGTCTCGATGGGCATCTGCCCGTTCATGCCGTAAGGCGCGCCCTTCGGCTCGTTCATCCAGCAGCCGTATTCATCCAGAGACAGCATCATGGTCTTCTTCACGCGAAGCTTGGTCTTGATGTAATCACTGAGGGCGATCTCCGTGTCAATGTATTTCTCATACGCCTGGATACCGGCCATCAGCGCGCCGATGTTGCCCTGAGGCGCCGAATGATAATGATGCAGGGAGATGTAATCCACCGTCTCATAGCACTCCTGGAGCACCTTGCGGTCCCACTCCGGATAATGGGTCAGGAACGGAGAGGAGGAAACACATGCCGCGGTCTGGATCTTCGGATCCGTCCACTTCATGGCTTTGGATGTCTCATGCGCGAGGATGCCGTAACCTCTGGGATCCTTTTCATAGGACGCGATCTGCCACGGGCCGTCCATCTCATTGCCCAGGTACCAGATCTTTACGCCGTAGGGATCCTTATGCCCGTATTCCTTACGGAGATCCGACCAGTAGGTGCCGCCCGCGAAGTTCGTATACTCCACGATATCAATAGCGTCATTGATGTCTCCTGTACCAAGGTTGATGGTATACATCGGCTCAAAGCCGGTGCGTTCCGCCCACTGAAGATATTCGTCATGTCCCACGTCATTCGGAATATACTGGAACCAGGCCATGTCGATATTCTTCCTTCTCTTCTCTCTGGGGCCGATGGAATCTTTCCAGCGCCAGCCGGAGACGAAATTGCCGCCGGGCAGACGTACACTGGGGATCCCCGAATCATGGAGCCCCTTCATAAAATCCTTTCTGAAGCCCAGATCATCCGCCTCCGGATGCTTCGGATTGTACATGGAGCCGTTGACCATCGTGCCGATGGGCTCCAGGAACGCGCCGAACAGCCTCGGTGAAATATCTCCCGCTTTAAAAGAGGGATGCAGCGCTGCCTTTGTTTTCTTCATTTTGCTCTCCTTTCCGAAATACGCAGGTACAATATGCAGCCGGTCCTTTGTTCAATATCAATAAGCAGATTATACTCTCAGGCACTTTTTTAGTCAATATTTCCTGTGACATATTTGATATGCGGAAGCAAAATCCACTTGACAAATCACAAAAAAAATTGTATATGTTAAATTCCGCACGTGTAACAGGCACTTCACAGGAAAAGGAGGTGAAAACCATGCCGGATACATCGAATAAGAATGAACCGAATGAAGAAATGCTGTCTGAAGAAACCAGGCATCTTTCCGAGATCGAAACGATCCTCCGGGGTCAGCTGGCCGTAGCAGTCTCCCGTGTCAGCAAGCTGACAGACGAATATGATGAACTGATCCAGACCCGGAAGGACAGCTATTATGATATGGACAGCCGGGAACATCTCGCTATCGAGAAGATCCTGAACGGGCTGGATGATTCCATCATACTGGCGGATAAAGCACGGATCCGGCTGGAAAAGCTGGCGGACTCCCCCTACTTTGCAAGGATCGATTTCGCAGAGGACGGCAGACTGCCGGCCATACCCTGGTACATCGGCCGTTTCGGCTTTGAAGTCGATAATGACCCCCTGATCCTGGACTGGCGGGCGCCGCTCTCCTCCATGTTTTATGATTATGATACCGGGCCTGCCGGCTATGACGCGCCGGAGGAACGTTTTGAAGGCATCATGACCGGAAAGCGGCAGTTCCAGATCAAAAAAGGGAACCTGCAGTATGTAGTAGATACTTCACAGACCGTATCCGATGAGATCCTCCAGGAGGAGCTTTCAAAGACTTCCGATGAAAGGATGAAGACCATCATCGCCACCATCCAGAGGGAACAGAACGCCATCATCCGGAATGAAAAGGCGAAGACCATGATCATTCAGGGCGTAGCCGGCTCGGGAAAGACCTCTGTTGCGCTGCACCGTGCCGCTTTTCTTCTGTACCGTTTCAAAAACACGATCAAGGCGGAAAATATACTGATCATCTCCCCCAGCAACGTCTTTTCGGATTACATCTCCGGCGTGATCCCGGAGCTCGGTGAAGAGCCGGTCAGGGAAATGAGGCTGTATGACATTGCGATGGATCTTCTGGATAATGTGATCGATTTCGAAGATGAAGTGGATCCTCTGGACGTGGATGACGAGGGATGGCTGGAACGGGCGCGTTTCAAGAATTCGGGAGAATTCCTGGAACAGCTGAAGGAATATGTGAAAGTGCTTCCCGAACGCGCTTTCCAGGCAAGGGATTACACCTATGATAAAAAGACCGTGCCCGCGGACTGGATCATGGAACAGTTCCGTTTCTATCAATACGATCCGGTGCTTACGCGGCTGGAGACGATGGCCGATGAAGTAATCGAAGAAATGCATTACCGCGGTTCGCCCTGGACCAGCTATCCGAAGACCGGGACCGTGCTGAATGCCCTCCGCTCCATGCTGAAGCTGAGATCTCCCTCCGCCCTTTACCGGGATTTCTTCAAATACATCGGACGGCCGCACATGCTCCATATGGAGGGAAACCGGATCGAATGGAACGACGTTTTCCCGTTCCTTTATCTCTGGCACTCATACCGTGGGCTTGAAAAGCAGCTTCAGACCCGGCATCTGGTCATCGATGAGATGCAGGACTATTCACCGGTACAATATGAGGTGCTCCGGATCCTTTATCCCTGCCAGCGTACGATCCTGGGAGATTTCGGACAGGCAATGAACCCGGTACACACCACCGGACTTCAGGGCCTGCTCTCCTGCTTTCCGGAAGCGCAGTTCATGGAAATGAATAAAAGCTTCCGCTCCACCGCGGAGATCATGGATTACGCCTGCAGGATCAGCGCGCGTCCTGGCCTTCAGACCCTGGACCGCCATGGGGAAGAACCGTCCTTCAAACATTTTGACAGTACCGAGGAAGAAGACCGCTTTATACGCGAATACGCGGAAAGATTCCGAAGCAGCGGATACGCCTCCCTGGGCATCATTCTGAAAACCAACGCAGACGCGAAGGCATTCTATGACAGGATCTCCCCGATGCTTCCGGACGCGGTACTCCTGACTCCGGAAAGCAAGGAATACAAGAACGGGATCTCCATATGCAGCGTACGCATGGCAAAGGGCATGGAATTCGACGAAGTCATCGCGGCGGACGTGGACACGGACCGCTGCCGCACAGATTTTGACCGGGATCTCCTGTACATTGCCTGTACCAGGGCCATGCATCAGCTGGTCCTGACAGGAACCGGCAA
>CADCQD010000193.1 GCA_902803485.1 uncultured Eubacteriales bacterium
CGTGTCTCTGGTTCGATTCCGGAACTGGGCATTTTTTTTATATATATGAACAGGGGAGAACAACTATGAACAATGAAGTGCTCACTCTGGGAAAACCGAGAAAGAAAGGTCTGATGGGCCTTATCTTCAGCCGTTTCTTTGTGATTGTGATCCTGCTGGCTTTACAGGTGGCCTTAGTCGTGAGCTTTAATCTCTGGCTCAAAGACTGGCTGCCTTTTTTTTCTGTCGGGATGACGATCCTCATCCTCTGCGGTGTGATCTATCTCTTTAACAGCGGGATGGATTCCGCCGCCAGGCTGACATGGATGTTCATCATCGCGGTGATCCCGATCACCGGGGTGGCGATGCTGGCGTTTACACAGCTGAATATCGGGCATCGCAGGCTCAGGCGAAGGGTCGAGGAGCTGATTGACATCACCCGCGATTCGATCCCGCAGCCGGAGGGGGTTCTGGAGAAGCTCTCCCACGACCCGGCCGGCACGGATGACCTGAACCGGTACCTGAACAGGAGCAACTGCTTCCCGGTCTACGAAAAGACGGCGAGCAGCTTCTTCCCGCTGGGCGAGGACATGTTCGCCGCCATGATGGAAGACCTGAAGAAGGCCGAGAAGTTCATTTTTATGGAATTCTTCATCATCGATGAGGGATACATGTGGGGAAGCATCCTGAAAGTGCTCGCGGACAAGGCGGCTTCCGGTGTGGACGTGCGTGTCATGTACGACGGCATGCTGGAAGTGGCGACGCTTCCCTCCGACTACTGCAGGCGGCTCGGGGAATACGGGATCAAGGCGAAGGCATTTTCACCGATCAAGCCGATCGTCTCCTCCCACTATAATTACCGCGATCACCGGAAGATCCTGGTGATCGACGGGAAAGTGGGCTATACGGGCGGCGTAAACCTGGCGGATGAGTATATCAACCGCAGGGAGAGATTCGGGCACTGGAAGGACACCGGCCTCCGGCTGGAGGGGGACGCCGTCAGGTCGTTTACCCTCATGTTCCTGCAGATGTGGAACATCGACGAGACGGAGCCTGCCTTTGAGCCCTGGATAAGCGCGGATCCGGGCAGGAAGGAGATAGCCGATGGCTATGTGATGCCGTTCGGGGACTGTCCGCTGGACAAAGATAAAGTCGGCGAGATGGTGTACATGGATATCTTTAACCGCGCGGTTGATTATGTGCATGTGATGACACCGTACCTGATCCTGGACGGGGAGCTGGAGACGGCCATCAGTTTTGCGGCACAGCGCGGAGTGGATGTGAAGCTGATCCTCCCCGGCATACCCGACAAGAAACTGGCTTACGCCCTGGCAAAGTCGCACTACAGGCGGCTTGTCGACGCGGGCGTGAAGATCTATGAGTATACGCCGGGCTTTGTCCACGCGAAGATCTTCGTCAGCGACGACAGGAAGGCGGTCGTTGGAACGATCAACCTGGATTACCGGAGCCTGTACCATCACTATGAGTGCGGCGCTTTTCTGTACAAAAATGACTGCATTGCCGACATCGAGCGCGATTTCCAGGAGACGCTGACGAAGTGCAGGCAGGTCACGCCGGAGAGCATAAAGAAGGAGAAGCTGTACTATAAGGTGATGGGAGAACTGCTGCAGTTCTTTGCGCCGATGATGTAAGAAAGAACGGTAAGCCGCAAGGCAGATACCGGTTCGGACCTGCGCACAGGGTTCGTACATGCGGAAGAACGTCTGATATAATCAGCGTCTTCCGCTTTTTTTGTAACTTTTTATGGAGCGGCTATACAAAAATGGTATAATACAGGGGTGTTCTTCAAATGAATACACACTTTAACACGGGACAACGGTGAGGCGGACGGATCTGTTCGTCGTGAGAAATGCCCGACGGGTTTCTTCCGTTCCCGGCAGAGACTGAAAGTATGTAAACGGGAGGTCTGTATGATTATTCAGGCGCTGGACAAAATTAAACAACAGACGATTATCTCTTCACTTCTGCTGATGATTGTCGGACTGCTCATGCTGATCATACCTGTGCGGCATGACGCGATCCTGGTGGAGGTTCTCGGATATGTCATCCTGCTCCTCGGGGGCTCGATGATCTGGGACTTTATTTCGGGAAAGAAGAAGCTGTCGTCCTGGATTCTCTTTGCGGCCGCTCTTCTTCTGGTCGTTCTTGGGATATTTATCCTCATCTCGGA
>CADCQD010000194.1 GCA_902803485.1 uncultured Eubacteriales bacterium
CATATACGGAAGAGGACCGGAAACTGGCTGCAGTGATCCATGGCTTCTGGATGAATTTTGTGAAAAACGGCGATCCCAACGGACCCGGCCTTCCCGCCTGGCCGAAGAAAAACGAAGTGCCGGGCCATATGCGTTTTGACCTGAAGTACGGAATGTCCGATGATATCCTCCGCCCGGAAAATGAGATCGTCTCTCCGGCTGTGGAAGCCTGGATGCGCGGACGGATGAAGGCGGCAGAGAAATGTGAAAGGAGCAGTTTATGAAAAAACTGAATGTAGCACTGGTCGGACTGGGCTTCGGCGGCGCGTTCGCAGGGATCTACAAGGAACACCCGGATGTAGGTGAATTGACGCTTTTTGATACTTCAAAAGAAGTGCTGAAGAAGACCGCGGATTTTATCGGCGGCGCCCGCCTCGCGGAAAGCTTTGATGAGATCCTCGCGGATCCGTCTATTGACGCTGTCCATCTTGTGACGCCCATCCCGCTGCACGCGGATCAGACAGTGGAAGTGCTGGAAGCAGGAAAACACTGCGCGTGCACGGTTCCTATGGCGACATCTCTGAAGGACATCCGCCGCATCGTATCCGCAAAACGCAGGTCCGGAAAGAACTATATGATGATGGAGACGACGCTCTACACCTATCAGTATTTTTACGCGAAGGCGATGAAGGAGCGGGGAGAATTCGGGAAGATCCAGTTTATGCGCGGCTCGCATTACCAGGACATGGCGGGCTGGCCGGATTACTGGATGGGGCTTCCGCCGTTCTGGTACGGCACCCATGCCATTGCACCCATGATCGGTATGTCCGGATCCCGGATCTCACGGGTGAACTGCTTCGGCTCCGGAACCATGGCAGAATGGATGGTGCAGCGCTACGGAAATCCCTTCCCGGTGGAAACCGCGATTTTTGAATTCGAGAACGGTCTGAAGGGGGAAGCTACGCGGTCTTTGTTTGAGACAGCCCGCGTGTATCAGGAGGGAATGCACATTTTCGGCTCGGATAAGAGTTTTGAGTGGGGATTCGCGGACGGGGATGATCCCATCATCACGACGGCGGGAGAATCAAACGGCAGAGACCGGATCATGGTATCCGAGGTCACCCCGATGCCGAATTACTATGCGGACCTTCCGGAAGAACTCTGGCATTTTACCATCGGAGATAATTACGACCCGCTGAATCCTCAGGATTCTCTGCGCATGGGCGCAGGGGCAGGACATCACGGTTCCCACGCGCACCTGGTGCATGAATTTGTGAGAAGCTGCATAGAGGAAAGAAGACCCTGGATCGATGAACACTTCGGAGGAAACATCACTGCCGCAGGCATCTGCGCGCATGAGTCCGCTCTCAGAAACGGCGAGCCGGTCATCGTACCAAAGTTTTAATCAACCGCAAGGAGGAAGCACATGATCAGGATCCTGGCCATTGGCAATAGTTTTTCAGAAGACGCAACCTATTTTCTTCATGACATACTTTCCGCCTCAGGCGTGGAAAATAAAGTCGTGAATCTGTACATCGGCGGATGCAGCCTGGAGAGGCACTGGCAGAACATCGAAGCGGACAAGCGGGATTACCAGTATCAGCTCAACGGCAGGAAGACGGACCGGTACGTTTCGATAGATGAAGTGCTTAAGGAAGAGAAGTTTGACGTGATCATTACACATCAGGCCAGCCATGACAGCGGCTGGAAGTGCACGTATGAACCTTTTCTCGGACTGCTGCTGGATCACCTTGCGGCCTGTTCTTCCGCGAAGATCTTCCTGAACGAGACCTGGGCATATGAAACTACAAGTACCCATCCGAATTTCATGCGCTATGAGCGTGATCAGGAAAAAATGTTCGCCGCGCTGAAGGAGGCCTATGAGGAAGCGGCAGCGCGGCACGGACTGCCGCTGATCCGCTGCGGGGAAGCGGTCCAGAGGATCCGCGCGCTTCCGGAATTCAGCTCCGGAACGCTCAGGATCACCCGGGACGGCTTCCATATGCATTTCCTGTACGGGCGCTATGCGATCGCTTTGATGTGGGCCGCGGCAGCCGCGGACATCGACGTGAAAAACTGCGGTTTTATTCCGACTGCGGAATTCATACCGGGACTTACGCCGGATACGGCGATCCTGGAAAAAATACGGGAGATCATCTGAATGCCTGTGAGGCATTAAATGCTTTCTACAAACTCCCGGATATAATACAGGGCGGCGCCCAGCGGCGTAATATGCCGGCGGAGCAAGCTGAACTGTACGAAGTCCGCGTTCTCCTCAAAGGGATTTCCCGCAAGGACGTAGCGGCGCAGGACCGGGAGATAAGGAGACAGGTATTCGCTGACGAAGCCTCCGATGATCACGTCGCAGTCCAGCGTCATGCGGATACTGTTCACCGCGACAGCCAGATGGCGCAGCATATCGTAAAGCAGGGCCTCGTATTCCGGACGATGTTCTTCAACGCCCTGGAAAAACGCGTCTGCCGCTACGCCTAAGGTGTTTTCGATCCTTTTTGTGGAGCAGTAGGGTTCCAGACAGCCCAGTTTTCCGCAGGAACAGCGCAGGCCGCCCGGCTCAACGCAGATGTGGCCGAATTCGCCGCTGCGGCTGTGGTCGCCGGCGTAAGGACTGCCGCCGATGAGTACGGCGCCTCCCACACCTTCTTCCAGGGAAAGATAGGCCATGTTCCATGATGCGCGCCGGACGAAGTATTCCGCGTGCCCGCTGGCGGAGCCGTCATTATCAACAAAAACCGGATAGGGGATGTTTCCGAGAAGAGCGCTTACGGGAACATCCCTGAGTCCCAGGGTCGGCGCGAAGAAGAGCGTGCTGTGATCCTCATTTACGAGGCCGGGAACAGACACGCTGACACCCAGAAGACGCGTCCGGTCCAGTGAAAAATCATTCAGAAAATCCTCCAGATGCGCGTCGATCTTCCGGGCGCTCTGGTCCAGACATGCGCGGACGTCAAAGGGGATCATGCGGTACGCCAGTTCCTTCAGCCTGAGATTCGCGGCAACGAGCCTCAGCGTATTCTCATTGACGGAAACACCAACGGAAAACCGCGCGTCAGCCGCAATATCCAGTTTCCGGGCCTTCCGGCCGCCGGTAGATTCTTCCGCGCCGGCTTCACAGACCAGTCCGTCTTCTATGAGTTCTTTCAGATTCTGATATAAAGTAGGCATACTTACGCCGCAGTATTCCGCCAGGGTCTGCCTCGAGCAGGGTTCCGGCGCGTCATACAGCTTTCGATAGATCCGGCTCCGGACAGAAGGATGTTCCTGCCGCGGTACTCTTAAATTCGCCATGTTTTTCCTCCCTTAAGATCAGCTCATATTCTAACCATTTCTTTTATCTGAGTCAACAGAAAACCGCCCACTTTGAAAAAAATATTTTAGCAAAGATTTCCTGAAACCGGCAGACTGCACTAATTTCGTATATGTTTTCGATACAATATGCACAAATATGACATGCTGCCGTACTTGCGCCTTGACAGATCATGGGCATATATGTAAAATTGCCTTATGGAAGTTGATAACGGCTTCTATAATCCACCGAACAGGAAATTTTGTTTCGGTACAAGTTTTAAAGGAGGAAGAAAAATGAAAAAGTTACTTGCACTTCTTCTTGCGCTTGTCATGGTTTTCGCGCTGACCGGCTGTATCCAGACGGTCGCTCCTGCGACGGAACCCGCGGAAGCAGAGGCTGAAGAGGAAGCTGAGGCAGAGCCTGCAGCTGAAGAAGAAGCTGAGGCAGAACCCGAAGCTTCAGGAGACGGCGCCCTTGTCGGTGTTGCAATGCCCACGAAGGACCTGCAGCGCTGGAATCAGGACGGCGATTACATGAAGGCCATGCTGGAAGAGGCTGGTTATCAGGTCGACCTTCAGTACGGCGCGAATGATATCGCGACCCAGGTATCACAGCTTGAGAATATGATCGCCAACGGATGCAAGGTCCTTGTCATCGCCTCTATCGATGGCAGCTCTCTGGGCACCGTACTGGCACAGGCGAAAGAGAATAACATTCCTGTTATCGCTTATGACCGTCTGATCATGAACTCTGACGCTGTTACCTACTACGCAACGTTTGACAACTGGCTTGTCGGCACGAAGCAGGGCGAATTCATCCGTGACGCGCTGGATCTGGACAATGCGGACGGCCCCTTCAATATTGAGTTCATCACCGGCGACCCCGGCGACAACAACATCAACTTCTTCTTTGACGGCGCTATGAGCATTCTGCAGCCTTACCTTGATGAAGGCAAGCTGGTCTGCCCGTCCGGTCAGACAGAGAAGGCAGTCGTTGCTACCGCAGCGTGGGCTACCGATGCAGCGCAGTCCCGTTTCGAGAACATCCTTGCGGCGAACTACTCTGACGGCACACCGCTTCACGCAGTTCTTGCTTCCAATGACTCAACTGCTCTTGGTGTTGAGAACGCGCTGGCTGCATCTTACACGAACGACATTTATCCGGTCATCACCGGACAGGACTGCGATATCGCGATCATGAAGAACCTCATCGAAGGCAAGCAGGCAATGTCCGTCTTCAAGGATACCCGTACGCTGGCTGCCAAGGTCGTTGAAATGGTTGACGCGATCATGAAGGGTGAAGAGCCGCCCATCAATGATACCGAGACCTATGATAACGGCGTCGGCATCGTTCCCAGCTTCCTTTGCGAGCCTGTGGGATGTACTGTAGACAACTACAAGGAACTTCTGATCGATACCGGCTACTATACCGAGGATCAGCTGAAATAATACGTTTCCATTTATGCATTTCATGCATTCCGGATCGGGCAAGGCGGTTTCCCGCCTTGCCCGATAACTAATGCACTCTCAGACAGGGAGGGGTAGATTTGGCAGATAACATTCTTGAAATGCGGGGGATCACGAAGGAGTTTCCTGCAGTCAAAGCTCTGGACAACGTGAATTTTGCCGTAAAAAGGGGCAGTATTCACGCGCTGGTCGGAGAAAACGGCGCAGGAAAATCCACGCTGATGAATGTCCTCAGCGGACTGTATCCCTACGGCACATATACCGGGGACATTGTATACGAAGGCGAAGTATGCAGGTTCAGCAAAATCAAAGACAGCGAGAATAAGGGTATCGTCATTATCCACCAGGAACTTGCGCTGGTGCCGTATATGAGCATCGGTGAAAATATGTTTCTGGGCAACGAGCAGGGCAGGAAGTTCGCGATCGACTGGGGAAAAACGCATGCCGAGGCGACCAAATATTTAAAGATCGTGGGGCTTGCGGAACCATCGACCACGCTCATCAAGGACATCGGCGTAGGCAAACAGCAGATGGTGGAGATCGCGAAGGCGCTCGCGAAAAATGCCCGCCTGCTGGTTCTGGATGAACCGACGTCATCGCTGAACGAAGCGGATTCGCAGGCGCTTCTGGATCTGCTTCTGGAATTTAAAAAGCAGGGCATGTCCTCCATTATTATTTCTCATAAGATCAACGAGGTCGCTTACGTCGCGGATGACATCACGATCCTTCGCGACGGCAAGACCATTGAAACGCTGACGAAAGGGAAAGACGATTTCAGTGAGGAGCGGATCATCCGCGGCATGGTCGGACGTGAGATCGAAGACCGGTTCCCGAAGAGACATGGCGTGAAGATCGGCGACGTGTCGCTTGAGGTGGAACACTGGAACGTATATCACCCGATCTATACCGAAAAGAAGGTCATAGACGATGTTTCATTTTCAGTCCGGAGTGGTGAAGTCGTAGGTTTCTCGGGCCTGATGGGCGCGGGACGTACGGAACTGGCCATGTCGATCTTCGGCCGCAGTTACGGCACGAGCATTTCCGGTACAGTGAAGATCCACGGAAAAGAAGTGAAGCTTCACTCTCCGAGGCAGGCGATCGAGGCCGGGCTCGCCTATGTAACGGAAGACAGAAAGGGCAGCGGCCTGATCCTGTCAAATCCTCTGACGGTGAATACAACGCTTGCGAATCTGCATGGTGTAACTGTAAGAGGTGTAATCGACCGTGATAAAGAGCTGAGTGTCGCGGAACAGTATCGAAAAAAACTCAGTACCAAGACCCCTTCTGTCATGCAGAATGTGGGAAACCTGTCGGGAGGCAACCAGCAGAAAGTACTGCTGTCCAAGTGGATGTATGCCGAGCCGGATATCCTGATCATGGATGAGCCGACCCGTGGTATTGACGTTGGCGCAAAATATGAAATTTACTGTATCATCAATGATCTGGTCGCGGAAGGGAAATCCGTGATCATGATCTCCTCTGAGCTTCCGGAAGTCCTGGGCATGTGCGACAGGATCTATGTGCTGAACGAGGGACGCATCGTTGGTGAATTTGATCAGGAAGAAGCCAGCCAGGAAAAGATCATGGCGCGTATTATCTCTTCCGATTCGGCAGAAAAGGAGAAGGAGCAATGACGACAAAGACAAAGATCCTGAACTTTGTTCAGAAATATACGATGATCATCGCGCTGGTGCTGGTCACCGCATTCTTTACCTGGCGTACCGGCGGCAAGATCCTGATGCCGCAGAATATTACGAATATTATTTCCCAGAACGCTTATGTGTTCGTCCTCGCGACCGGTATGCTGTGCTGCATCCTAACCGGCGGCAACATTGACCTTTCCGTCGGTTCCGTGGTCTGTTTTGTAGGTACGATCGGCGCTGTGCTGATGAACAAGAATCTGAATATGTGGCTGGCAGTCATCATCATGCTTCTGGTAGGCGTAGCCATCGGTGCCTGGCAGGCCTTCTGGATCGCATACGTGAAAGTTCCGCCCTTTATTACGACACTGGCCGGCATGCTGATCTTCCGTGGACTCAGTAACGTAGTACTGGAAGGAAAAACCATGGCAGTCACAAACGAGGCATTCGTTAAGATCTTCGGCGGCGGCGCGGACTGTTATGTGCCTGACTTGTTCAACGGCTCAAATCTGAACCTGTTATGTCTGATCGTAGGTATCATCGCGTGCCTTCTGTACCTGTTCTTTACGGTCCGGAATATAGCGGCCCGCAAGAGGACCGGCCTGGAGACCGACGCCGCGTACAAGGTCGCTGTAAAAAGCGTGATCATTGTGGCAGTCGTCATGTTCTTTACAGTCCGCCTTGCGCAGTACAAAGGCCTTCCGATGGCGCTGATCTGGGTCGCTGCAGTGATCCTGATCTACACCTACATTACATCAAAAACCACGGTCGGCCGGTATCTGTACGCCATCGGCGGCAATGAAACGGCGACCAAGCTTTCCGGTATCAATACGAAGAGCATCTATTTCTTCGCGTACACTAACATGGGATTTCTGGCAGGCCTTGCGGGTATCCTGACCATCGCGCGTCTGACATCCGCGCAGCCGACCTACGGCCAGAACTACGAGATGGATGCCATCGGCTCCTGCTTCATCGGCGGCGCTTCCGCGTATGGCGGTGTAGGTACCGTCCCCGGCGTGATCATCGGCGCTCTTCTGATGGGTATCATCAATATCGGCATGAGTATCATGGGTGTCGATGCCAACTACCAGAAGGTCGTCAAAGGACTTGTACTTCTGGCGGCAGTTATTTTCGACGTAGTATCAAAGAAGAAAAACGGATGATCATAAGTACGGAGCTGCGAACACACTCCCTGAATGAACCGGACGGCGCAGGCGCGCCGTCCGTATTCTTAGAAACTCGGCGCAGCCGGATCCGCATACCTTCATGCAGCTGACCGCTAATGAGATCCGTCACCACGGACCGTCTCATGGGATCCGTCACCGCAGATCGTCTCATGAAACCTGTCACCACGGATCGCTTATCAGATCCGTCACCGCGGACCGTCTCATGAAACACGTCACCACTGAACTTTTATGAGATCCGTTACCACAGACATACTGATGAACTTGTATGAATATGAATTCTCCGGATAACAGAAATATCGTTCTTTATAAAGCCGTCCTGCGCGCAGCCGTAGCAGTCTATCTGATCTACCTCGGCGCGTCCATTATCCTGGACTATTTGTCCGGCAGTTCCACATTAGCCTCATGGCTGGTCTGGATCATCGGCCCGCTGTTCGTGCTGGGCGGCGCGGCATTCGGCATACTTACATGGAAACGCTGGCGAGAAGAGACAAAAGAGAACGAAGACGAAACAGGGCAGGAATAGAGGAAAAAGAGGCAACGCTCAAAGAGAAAAGCATAGATAAAGCAGGAAAAACGTCCACAGCCTGAATCTAAAAGTAAAAGTATGATCACATATCGCAAGTCTTCACAGACCTGCGATTTTTGCGTTTTAAGGGACC
>CADCQD010000195.1 GCA_902803485.1 uncultured Eubacteriales bacterium
GGGGCAGATACCGTCCGTGGATCCTGTACATTGCCGGCCCGCTCGCGCTCAGCGCGGTGCTGATGTTTGTGAAGTGGCCGTTCGCGGGTAAAAACTATGCTGCTACCTGTGTCTACGCGACCGTGACTTACATCCTGTTCGGCATGTGCTATACGGTACTGCAGATCCCTTACGGCGCGCTGGCTTCAGTGGTCACAACGGATGAGAAAGAGCGGACAAAGCTTTCCGTCTGGCGTTCTGCCGGAGCTACCATCGGCAGCATCCCGGTACTTCTGATCGCCTCCTTCGCGTATGAGAAGCGGCTGGACGAAGCGGGAAATGTGATCCTTGGCGAAAATGGAAGGCCGCTCCAGGATATGGTTTACAAACCGGTGATCATCGGCGTGGTGCTGATGGCCATCGTTGCGGTGATCGTGCTGCTGATCGCGTTCCGCCTGAATAAAGAGCGGGTGGTCGTTAAGGACCGCGGCGAAAAGAAGAGCACGAAAGAGATCATCCGGCTTCTGTTCAAGAACCGGGCGTTCCTGGCGGTCAGTGTGGCAGGCATGCTGCTTCTGGCCGGACAAATGTTCACACAAAGTTTTTACACTTATTTGTTCGATGACTATTTTGGCGCGAACTGGATGAATCTGGCATCTCAGGCCTGCACCTATTTCCCGATGCTGATCTTCATGTTCCTGACTCCGGGCCTGGTGCGCCGCTTCGGCCGGAAAGAGATCTGCGGCACCGGCATGCTGATTGCGGCCTGCGCGAACCTGATCCTGTTCTGCCTGAAAGGAGTTGCCCCCGGGATCCTGATGTACCTTTTCCTGCTGTTATGCTTTATTTCCGGCTGTGGTATGGTCTTTATGGTACTGCAGGTCTGGGCCATGGCTACGGATGCCATCGATGACATTGAGGTCCATACAGGACGCCGCGACGATGGTACCGCCTACGCGTTCTTCATGTTCTTCCGGAAAATGGGACAGGTCATCGCCGCAGTCATCGTAAACGGCGCGCTCCTTGCCATGCATTATAAAGTGGAAAAAGGCGCTGTCCAGACCATGGAAAACCTCAAAAAGATGTACAATCTGGCTACCCTGATCCCGGCAGCGTTATTCGGCATCATGGCGGCGGTACTCCTCTTGTGGTATCCGCTTTCCAAAAAGCGTGTAGCGGAACTGCAGATAGAAAAAGAAGAGTATATGAGAAAGGCCGCGGAACGCTGATTTCGGATTCTGCGTAGTGCACGGATCTGCCCGGCATTTTCATATGTCTGCTTATGCAAGCATTGTAGTGAAACTCCCACGACTAAAATCATGAAGCCTCACACAACTAAAGTCACGAAGCCTCACACGACTAAAGTCACGAGTGTGCGCCGTGCAAATTGATCAAACAGGGCTGTCGCAACAGCAAATGATATTTTGAGGTATCATTGCTGATTAACTTAGTGCGGCAGCCCTTTTTCTGACCTCTCCCTTTGTCAAGGACATTCGAGTAATTAGTTTGGGGGTTATTCGATGCGTACATTAAAAATCAGGTTTCTGATTAATTGTTCTGTAATGACGTTTCTCTCTCTAAACCCTTTACATTATTTCATGTTCTTCAAAGCTGGTTTTATGTATGCAGACCTGTTGTGTTTTTACCTGTTACATAAATATCACGCCCAAAAGCAGATTTACAGTAATTCACTTCTCGATAACATGCGAACAGGAGACACAAATGGCACAATCGCATGGCCTGCGTCAAAAATGACGTATCATGCTACATAAACAAGTTCAATTCCCTGCATTTTGATGTAAATTGTCCGGTCAGCTGCCACGCTCTTACATAAAGAAGTGGAATTCAAATTTGATCTTATGTATTTGAAAAGCAAGCTCAATCAAATTACATTAAGAGGCCAGCCTTGAGCAAGTTTTAATGTAGTTCTCCATGGGCTATGGGCCGAAAATGGCAGGTGGTGTGAACAGGCCGTTTAGGCCCCCCATCCGCCTCCTCCAAAAAACGGGATTACCACACTTTCCTCAGCGTGATAACCCCGTTTTTTGTCATCTTCTTTTCATCGTTTGATTCTTGTGTGCCAGATTCTCAAGACTTGATTCATCAGTGCCAGATTCTCAAGACCTGATTTATCAGTGCCTGCTTCTCTATTAGTTTACGATCTGCTTTCCTGTTTCTGCTCTTCTTATTTGATCTCTTTCAGGTCAAAGGGCGTGGTCTGGTAGACGAAATAGTTCAGCCAGTTGGCATAAAGCAGATTCGCGTGTCCGCGCCAGACGACCTTCGGCTCCTTCGTGTCATCATCGTCCGGGAAGTAATTGACCGGGATATCGATCGGAAGGCCCAGGTTTTTGTCACGCAGGTACTCTTTCCGAAGGGTGCCGGGATCATACTCGGAATGTCCGGTGATGAAGATCTGACGGCCGTTTTCTGTCATCATGATATAAACGCCGGCTTCCTCGGAGGAGGCGATGATCTTGATCTCCGGATGCTTCTCCACTTCTGACCGCTCAACTGTGGTGTGACGGGACTGGGGCACCATGAAGACGTCATCGAAGCCGCGGCAAAGGATCGAACTCTTCCGCTCTACCACATGCGGGTAAATGCCAAAGAGTTTCTTGGGCAGTCCCACCTTCGGGATCCCGAAATGGTAATACAGAGCGGCCTGCGCGCCCCAGCAGATATGGAAGGTGCTGTGGACGTGGGTCTTGGACCATTCCATGATCTCGCAGAGTTCCGGCCAGTAATCCACTTCTTCAAATTCCAGGTGTTCCACGGGCGCTCCGGTGATGATCATGCCGTCAAAGGTCCGGTACTTCACGTCCTGGAAGGTCTTGTAGAATTTTAAAAGATGTTCTTCCGGGGTATTCTTGGAATGGTGGCTGTTGGTCCGGATCAGCTCCGGTTCTACCTGGAGCGCCGTATTGCCCAGAAGCCTCAGAAGCTGTGTCTCTGTATCGATTTTTGTGGGCATCAGGTTCAGGATCAGGATCTGCAGGGGCCGGATATCCTGAGTGGCCGCCCGGACCTCATCCATGACAAAAATGTTTTCGCTTTCAATGATATGTCTTGCAGGAAGTTCCTGCGGTATTTTGATGGGCATTTTCCCGCCTCCAATTTACATTTTTATTTATGTTCCGGAGCTTCCGCACCGTAACAGTACATGAGATCCGGCGCTTCCGCACCATAAACGTATATGAACTCCGGCGCCGCCGGAGCCCATACACAGTGTACTATATTTTACCTCAAATATCAACCCGCTCCGGCATCCAGCCGGTATTCCCGGCCTCCAGCCTCAGCCTTATATCTGTATTCCCAGATCTCAACCCGCTCCGGAATCCGTCCGGTATTCCCGGTCTCCGATCTCAGCCTTATGTCCTTATCTTCAGATCTTTTATCCTCAGATCTTTATCCTCAGATCTCTACCTTTTCCAGTGCCTGGGCGATGTCGGCGATCAGGTCTTCCTTATCTTCGATGCCGCAGGAGAAACGGACCATGTCCGGGCTCACGCCGGCGGCCATCAGTTCTTCATCGTTCATCTGGCGATGGGTCGCGTTGGCGGGATGCAGGCAGCAGGACCGGGCGTCCGCCACATGGGTCTCAATGGCAGCCAGCCGCAGGTTCTTCATGAACTGCTCTGCTGCTTTTCTTCCGCCCTTTACGCCGAAGCTGACTACGCCGCAGGAGCCGTTGGGAAGGTATTTCTGCGCCCGGGCGTAATAGGGATCGTCCGGAAGGCCGCAGTACTTGACCCAGCTGATCTTCTCGTGTCCCTTCAGGAATTCTGCTACTGCCTGGCCGTTTTCGCAGTGCTTCCGTACGCGGACGTGCAGGCTTTCCAGGCCCAGATTCAGAAGGAACGCGTTCTGCGGCGCCTGAATGGAGCCGAAGTCACGCATCAGCTGAGAAGTGGCTTTCGTGATGAAGGCGCCGCCCACGCCGAATTTCTCTACGTATACGATGCCGTGATAGCTTTCGTCCGGGGTGCAGAGTCCGGGGAATTTCTCCGGATACCTGGACCAGTCAAACTTGCCGGAGTCCACGATGCAGCCGCCCACAGCAGCGCCGTGGCCGTCCATGTACTTCGTGGTGGAGTGGGTGACGATGTCCGCGCCCCACTCAAAGGGCCGGCAGTTGATGGGCGTCGCGAAGGTATTGTCCACGATGAGGGGGACGCCGTGGCGGTGCGCCGCGTTCGCGAACATTTCGATGTCCAGCACCGTCAGCGCCGGATTCGCGATGGTTTCGCCGAAGACGGCCTTCGTGTTCGGCCTGAATGCGGCTTCCAGCTCTTCTTCCGTGCAGTCCGGAGATACAAATGTGAAATCGATCCCCATCTTCTTCATGGTCACCGCGAACAGGTTGTAGGTCCCGCCGTAAATGGAGGAACTGGAGACCACATGGTCGCCGCAGGTGGCAATGTTGAAGACCGCGAAGAAATTGGCTGCCTGGCCGGAGCTTGTCAGCATGGCGGCGGTGCCGCCCTCCAGGTCGCAGATCTTGGCCGCCACCATGTCATTGGTGGGGTTCTGAAGCCGGGTATAGAAATATCCGGAGGCCTCCAGGTCAAAAAGCTTGCCCATGTCCTCGCTGGTGTCATACTTAAATGTTGTACTCTGGATGATCGGGATCTCCCGGGGCTCGCCGTTTTTCGGCGTATAGCCGCTCTGTACACACTTTGTATCGATTCTCATATTTGTCCCCCTGTTTTTCTGATACATTTGCATGAATCACCGGAAGCGGTATAAAGCCGCATTCCGGGATTGTACGCATTCGTCAAATCTCCGTACGCCGGCGTACGTCGATTTTCCTCATTGCAGGCTGCAAAAAACCGGGCTGCCGCCGCTTCGCGGCTGTCACAGTCTTCCTTCTTTTAATCTCTGCTCCAGATCTTCCCGCATCTTGTATTTCAGGATCTTGCCGGCCGCGTTCATGGGGAAGCTGTCCGTAAAGACGATGTATTTCGGCACCTTATGGCGCGCGATGTGTTCCATCATATACTGGCGGAGCTCCTGTTCCGTGACGGTCTTTCCTTCCTTCAGGATGACGCAGGCCGCGGCTTCTTCGCCGTACCGTTCATCCGGAACGCCCACCACCTGCACGTCGCTGACCGCATCGTGGGTATAGATGAATTCCTCGATCTCCTTGGGGTAAATATTTTCGCCGCCGCGGATGATCATGTCTTTCAGACGTCCGGTGATCTTGTAGCAGCCTTTTTCATCCCGCATCGCCAAGTCTCCGGAATGGAGCCAGCCGTCCGCGTCCACGGTTTCCCTGGTCGCCCGGGACATCTTATAATACCCCTTCATGGTATTGTAGCCTTTGCTGCAGAACTCTCCGTTCACGCCGTCCGGCACTTCCTCGCCCGTTTCCGGGTCGATAACCTTGCACTGTACGTGCGGGAAAGCGTATCCCACAGTCTCCGTCCGAAGATCCAGCGGATCCTCCCAGGCGGACATGGTGCTTCCGGGCGCGGATTCGGTCTGTCCGTACACACTGACAATGCCGGTCATATGCATTTCATTGGGGTCCGCCGCCCGCTTCATCAGTTCCGGCGGACAGCCGGAGCCGGCCATGATGCCGGTCCGCATATGCGAGAAATCCGTCTTCCGATAATCCGGATGGTTGAACATGGCGATGAACATCGTCGGCACGCCGTTGAAGCAGGTGATCCGCTCCTGGTGAACGCAGGCCAGCGATGACTTCGCGGAGAAATA
>CADCQD010000196.1 GCA_902803485.1 uncultured Eubacteriales bacterium
CTTCATGAGGGGCACGCCAAGAAGTCTTTCCTCCACTGGAATGTAAACATTCCGTGGAGTCCGACTTTTGGCGTTGGAATCATCAGATAAAGCATTCAAAGAATACTCAGACAACACGTTCAGAAAGCTATCCGACGTCATATTTTAAAAAAAGATCAGATATAGTATACAGATAAACGATAAAATATACCCATCAGAGGAGTGTTTCATGGATCAGGAAAACATTCTGCGCTATCAGCTTATCAGAAGCCGCAGAAAAACCATCAGTATACAGATAAAAGGCGGGAAGGTCATCGTCCGGGCGCCGCTTCAGACGAAAAACGCGGAGATCGAAGCCTTTATCCATCAGAAAATGAACTGGATCGAGAAGCATCTTAAGGAGCAGCAGAAGCGGGCCGAGGAAAAGAAAGCGCTGCCGCCCTTTACGGAGGAAGAGATCCGGGCCATGGCGGAGAAGGCGCTGCAGATCATTCCGCTGCGGGTGGCCTGGTATGCCAGACAGATCGGCGTAGATTACGGGCGGATCACCATCCGGAACCAGAAGACCCGCTGGGGAAGCTGTTCCGCGAAGGGCAATCTGAATTTCAACTGCCTGCTGGTGCTGACGCCCCAGGAAGTCATGGACAGCGTGGTGGTGCACGAGCTCTGCCACCGGAAGGAAATGAATCATTCGACGGATTTCTATAAGGAGGTCTACCGGGTCTTCCCGGATTACGACCGGTGCCGGAAATGGCTGAATGAACATCAGGACAGTTTGATCGGGAGGCTGCCGTAATGAAAATCATCCACTGTGCGGATCTTCACCTGGATTCCCGCTTAAGCGCTCATTTTGACCGGAATACCGCCCGGAAAAGGCGGACGGAACTTCTTGAGAATTTCAGCCGTCTGTTCCGATGGGCTAAAGAAAATCAGGCGGAAAGCATCCTGATCGCGGGAGATCTTTTTGATACGGATTATGTTTCCGCATCGGCTTCGAACCTGGTGCTGGACGTGGTCCGGGAATACCGTGAGATCACCTGCTATTATTTAAAGGGAAATCATGACAGGACCGACGTTTTCTCCGACAGGGAGGATCTTCCGGAAAACCTGAAGACCTTTTCGGAGGAATGGACGTCCTATGACATTTCGGAAAAGGTGCGGCTCTGCGGAAGAGAGCTCACCCGGGACAATGCCGCCCGGATCGCAGAGGGCCTGGAGACCGATCCGGAGAAGGTCAACATCGTCATGCTGCACGGACAGGCGTCAAAAAGCCGGAGCGAAGCAGGCATTCCGGTTTATCTGGAGGCGCTTTCCGGGAAAAATATCGATTACCTGGCCCTCGGCCACCTGCACAGCTTTATGACGGAGCGGCTGGATGAAAGAGGACGCTGGGTCTATTCCGGCTGCCTGGAGGGAAGAGGCTTTGATGAGACCGGGGAAAAGGGCTTTGTGCTTCTGGAGATCGATCCGGAGACCGGATGGCTGGACAGCCGTTTCGTGCCCTTTGCCAGGCGCCGCCTTTTCACACTCAACGCTGATGTGACCGGGTGCGTAAACTCCTATGAAATGATCGCCGCCTGCAGAAAAGTACTGGAGGCTTCGGAGGCGTCGCCGGAAGATCTCTGCCGGATATGCCTTACGGGAGAAGTGGACGCAGGCTGCGAAAAGGATCTGCTCCTGATCCGTTCCCTTCTGGATGACGATCGGTACTATCTGGAGGTCAGAGATGAGACCCGGTACCGCATCGATCCGGAAGCCTATCGTTACGATGAGACCCTTACCGGGGTATTTATCCGGAGCGTGATGCAGGACCCGGCTCTTACAGAGGACGAAAAAGCCCATGTGATCCGGGCCGGCCTTCAGGCGCTTCGGAACGAGGAGGTGCAGCCATGAAGCTGATCGCCTGTCATATCGAAAATTTCGGTGTCCTGCACGACCTGCATTATGAGTTTTCGGCGGGTGAAAACGTGATCATTAAGGAAAACGGCTGGGGAAAATCCACCTTTGCCGCTTTTTTAAGAGCCATGTTTTACGGCCTCGAAGGATCCAGAAAGAAGGGGGCGGAGAATGAGCGAAGATACTATGCGCCCTGGCAGGGCGGCGTCTTCGGCGGTTCGCTCACCTTTGAAGCGGAGGGGGAAAGCTATACCATCACCCGGATCTTCGGCAAAAAGGATTCCGA
>CADCQD010000197.1 GCA_902803485.1 uncultured Eubacteriales bacterium
AAGACCATTTTCGGCTGTTTGACCATGGCATTTCCGACTGCGGCATCTGCGGTGAAGCGGAACGGTGCCTTCAGTGCGACCTGGCCCTCAGGATCTCGCGGCCCAGACTCTGGAGCGACGTAAGCAAAAAAGAACAGGAGGCGGAAGCATGAGTACGATCTATGAATACGGTGTTTTCCATGAGCCTCTGGAAAAACGTCTGGACAAATTGAAAAAAGAAGCGCCTGAAGGCATTGCGAAGATTGCCTTCGGCCTGAATAATAACGACTTTGACAAGGGATATCTTTCGGTTTTGCGTAAGGAACCCGGGACCGTGCTTCAGGGCATCCGGATGATCCGGGACCTTTCCGGCGCGGAGGAAGCAGTGCTGTATCTTCCGGAAGGAGAGGAAGCCCTGAAAAAGATCCTGGAAGAGGCCGCAGGGACCGGCGATGTCCGGATCGGCATCATTCCCGCGAGAGACTATCCGGATCACGGTAAGTTCCATTATCAGACCGCGTATGAGTACGCGCGGACGCAGATGGACCATACAGTCCCGGAAGTTACGGTTTTTGTAAAAACGGAAGAGGGGATCAGTGAAGGAAAGCGTGTGCCTTTCGGAACAGGGATCTCCGAACTGATCCCGGAAGAGGCGGCTTCGGCGAAAGCCGTACGGCTCGGCTCCCGGCTGTATCGCCCTGAAGAACTGAAGGACGCGGCGCTTACGGAGGATCTGAACATCGGAAACGGTGTCATAACGATCCTGACAGAAAAGGACTGCCTGCTCCTTGCGGCGGAGACGGAACTCCTGAAGTCCCGTACGGAAAGCTGCGGAAAATGTACCTTCTGCCGTGAGGGACTTCTTCAGATCCAGGCCTTCCTCACGGAAGTAAGGCTCGGAAAAGGCAGCGCGGAAAACTATGACGTCATCCGGGAGATCGGGGAAGCCATGGACTTCTCTTCTCTCTGCTCCATCGGCCAGCGCGGCGCAGACTTCGTACTGGATTCCCTGGAGAAGTTCCGCAGTGAATACGACGCGCATCTGAAGAAAGAGTGCCCGGCGGGCCAGTGCTTCCGGAAAGAGAAAATGTACATCGATCCCGCGAAATGCACAGGCTGCGGCAAGTGCGCGGCCGCATGTGAAGAAAAAGCGATCTACGGCCGGCCGGGTTATGTGTATGTACTGGACCAGGGCTTCTGTACGCTTTGCGGAAAATGCCAGGAGATCTGCCGGGATCAGGCGGTCATTATGACCCAAGGCGCTCTTCCGGCACTTCCGGACCGTCCGGTAAAGGTGGGTAAAGGCACGGCGGGAGGCCGCGCGGGCGAAGAAAAGAAGCCTGCGAAACGCATCCGGAGACCCGAAGGAACAGTGGCTGCGAAGAAAGAAGCGGCTCCGCTGGTTTCCTCCGCGCCAGAGGCAGCATTTGACATCAGTAAATTCCTTCAGGAAGGAGATCAGATGAAGACATATGATACACAGATCTGTGTGATCGCGGGCGGCCCTTCCGGCCTTTCTGCAGCCGTCCAGGCAGCGGAAAAGGGCATGAAGGTCATCGTACTGGAGAAGGCGGCGGCAGTCGGCGGCGCAGCCAATATGGGCATGGGCCCCTTAGGCATAGGTACCAGGTACCAGAAGGCGCAGATGGTGGATATTACGGTGGAAAAGGCCTTCAACATGTTCATGGAGTATACGCACTACCAGGTGGACGCAAGGCTGGTAAAACGGTATTTCTCGCAGTCCGCGTCGACCATTGAGTGGCTGGAGTCCATGGGCGTGGAATTTGAAGGCGCTTACCGCTACTTCCCGCAGTCCGAATGCACCTGGCACATCGTAAAGAGCGGCCAGAAGATCGGCCCGCGCGCTGCGTCCTTCATGAATAAGGCGCTTTATAATAAGGCGCTGGAGCTGGGTGTTCAGTTCCTCCTGGAGACCCGGGGCCTGCATATCGTCAAGGAGGACGGCGCGGTTACCGGCGTCCTCGCGGAGACCTCTTCCGGTGAAAAGATCCGCGTGAACTGCAAAGCGGCGGTCATCGCTACCGGCGGCGCAGGCGCGAATCCGGAGATGATCTACAAGGAAACCGGCTATACGTTCGGTAAGGATATGTTTAACTTCGCAATTCCAGGCATCACCGGCGACGGACTTCGGATGGCCTGGGAAGCGGGCGTGGATCATGTACCGGTCCGTATGGAGCAGGCAGCGATGATGGTGGGCGTGGAAGGCCTCCCGGACAGTGTGTCGAATATCTTCTTCCAGCCGAACCTGCTGGTAAATGCCTTCGGAAAGCGCTTCATGAATGAAGAGTATATGCAGAACACGACCTTCCTTTCCAACGCGGTCAGCAATCAGAAGGACCGGACCTCTTACTCCATCGTGGATGATTCCATCGTCCGTGATTATATCCGTAAAGGGGTCGACGTGGTCAGCATGGTGCGGTCCGAAACGGACGTGTCTGACTTCTACGACGGTATCCGGATGGCGCAGGAGAATCATTACGAGTATCCGGTCGTTGCGGATACGATCGAGGAGCTGGCGGAAAAGCTTGGCGCGGATCCGGAGATCCTGCGGGAGACCGTGGACGAATACAATACATTCTGTGATACGACGGATACCCAGTTCTTTAAACCCGGCCGTTATCTGAAACCGATCTACCAGGCACCGTTCTATGCCTGCAAGATCGGCCCCGGCGCTTACGGCACCGTGGGCGGCATCCGCATCAATGAAAACTGCGAGGCCTGCGACAGTGATTTCTATCCGATTCCGGGCCTGTACGCAGCCGGCGCGGACGCATGCAATCTGTACAATGACAGCTACATGTTCCTGCTGCCCGGAAACTCCATGGGCTTTGCGGTCAATACCGGCCGGATCGCCGGTATGGAAGCGGCGGCGTACGTAAAAGAACTGGAAGCATAAAGAGAAGGAGAAAAAGCATGGCAGCAAGAGTGATTTTTGACCCCGCGGGGTTTGAAAACATCGTGGAAAACGGTGAAACGACAGGTTTCCGTTTCCGCTGGAAATCACAGTATTACAGAGGGATCACCCTTTCCATCGTACATGATATTAAGGTAAATATTGACGGTGAAGACGCCGCTCCGGAAGACATCAGCATGACCGTGAACGGTGAGACCTTCACGCTCGATGAGATGAGCACCGTGGTCGATTCCGACTACCGCTGGGAGTTCGGCGACTACGCCGCGGTGAATGTGAAGAAGCCAGGCGGCCTTTCCGCCGGCCCGCACCATCTCATTGCGGTTCAGCATATCGCGCCTTCCTATATGCCTTTCCCGTGGATCACGGAGTGCGCGGCTGATTTCACCATCGAGTAAGAAGGAGGCGGAAAAGATGAGTTACGATATCAAGAGAAGTATTTCTTTCTACAGCTATCAGGACGAATATTATGCCGGCATCCTGGATCTGGAAGGGTGTCTTAGGGAGTGCGCGAAGACCGGCGCCACCGGCGTCGAGCTTCTTGCGGAGCAGATGATCCGGAAATTCCCGAAGCCCATCGAGGATGAGGCGTTCCGTGAGAACTGGTTCGCGATGCTCGCGAAGTACGGCCTCACGCCCTCCTGCTATGACGCTTTCCTGGAGAACCGGATCTACCGGAACCGTATGCTGAAGATCGGAGAGCAGGTCAACATGATGAAGCGCGACCTCCGGCTTGCGTCCCTGTTAGGCTTCCCGGTCATCCGGACACTCGTGTCTACTCCGATGCCAGTCATCGAAGGATCCCTCGAGTACGCGGAGCAGGTAGGCGTGAAGATCGGCCTGGAAGTGCATGCTCCCTTCTCACTGAATTCGGACTGGGCGGAAGGGTATCTCAGGATGATCCGCCGGACCGGCACGAAATTCTTCGGTTTCATTCCGGATATGGGCATTTTCTGCAGGAATCTTCCTGACGTGGTGGCTGACAAGGCACGCCGCATGGGCGCGACCGAGGAAGGCATCAGGGTCGTGGACGAAGCTTACGCGAAGCGCGTGGATCACGGTTTTGTGAAGATCAAATACGATCTGGACCTCGGAAAAGCCAATTTCGAATACCGCATGGC
>CADCQD010000198.1 GCA_902803485.1 uncultured Eubacteriales bacterium
ATCCAATGTCTTTGAGACGCTGACCACAGCCAATGGCAGTTATGACGGTCTGTGGTCCGGGGAAAGCGGGCGGAAGGTGATCGATAAGCTGAAGCTGAACCAGCTGATCGTGGAAAAACAGGTACTGAACAGCGACCTTTCGGTTTTCTACGCATTTGTGCCGGATGATTTCATGATCTATCAGGCGGCGCGCACCGTTCCCTTTGAGGAACGGCTGCGGGTAAAGGATTATCTGGAGAGGGATCTGCCTTCGGAGCACGGAAATGACAACCGGCGCTGGCAGTTCTATGAGATCGGCGGGAAGCTGTATGCCGGGATCCAGTATTATCTCCGGCAGGAAGGCTTCTACATCGGCATCCTGGCGGATCCGAAAGAACTGCTTACGGAAATCGATTTTCTGACGCAGATCTACGATGGAAACTACCAGGTGAGCGATGCTTCCGGCATCACCTTTTCATCCGGACAAGCCGCGGAGACGTCCATCCTGAAGTCCGGCATCCGTACGGAGACCCTGCTGACTCCGGACCTCAGGATGTCCGTGACGATCCCTGTAACTAATGTGACAGCCTTCAGCAGGCAGATGTTTCTCATGGTATTCACAGCGCTTCTTTTGGGCGCTGTAGTGATCATTCTGAATAATACACGGCTCAGGAAAAAGGTGATCCGCCCGGTGCTGCGGCTTTCCGGCGAACTGAAGGAGATCGATGACGTGACTCAGATGAAGCCGGTGTCCGAGGACGCGGAGGTCACGGAACTGAGAACTCTGGAAAGCACACTGAATACGCTTCTTTCGGAAGCAGTCGCGGACCGGATGAAACTGTATGAGACGGAGATCCAGAAAAAGGGGCAGGAGCTGACGCTTTTGCGTTCCCAGATCCGTCCTCACTTTTTCCTGAACGCCATCACCACCGTCAGTGCCATGACTTATCAGGACAGGAATGACGATATCCGGAATTATCTGATGAAGCTGTCGCAGTATATCCGGTATGTCATCGGCACGGAGGAAGACCTCGTCACGCTGGAACAGGAGCTCTCCAATATCAATAATTATTTTGAGCTGCAGGAGATCCGTTTTCCCCATAAGGCCATGGTTTTTATCGACTGCGAGGAGGGGATCTCCGGGATCCGGCTCCCGAAATATCTACTGCTGACCATCGTGGAAAATTCCTATAAATATGCATTGGGACAGACTGAATTTATGGAGGTCCTGATCCAGTGCCGGAAGCTTAGGAACGCGGCTTTTTCCGGGGTCATGATCTCCATCGAGGATAACGGACCGGGGTTCTCTGAAGAACAGCTTGCGTATTATAATTCAGAACAGACCCTTCAGGACGCGGACGGGCATATCGGACTGAAGAATGTGAGGCAGACCCTCCAGCTGCATTATAATGACAGACAGCTGATGCGGGTGGAAAACGTACTTCCCAGCGGCGCGCGGATAGAGATCCGGATCCCGGAGGAAGCAGATACGGAACAACCGGGGACGATCGTCCCGGAAGGAACTGACAGGAATGAAAGTACTGATCGTTGAAGATGAACTGAATATCCTGGAAATGATCAGAAAGACCATTCCGTGGAGGGATCTGGGGATCGATGAGATCCTGAGCGCGGAAAACGGACGGGACGGCCTGGAGATCATCCGCGTGAGGGAGCCGGAGATCGTGATCACGGACATAGAGATGCCCATCATGGACGGCATCCGCATGACGGAGAACCTGGAGGAAGGGGCTTACCGGCCGGAAATGATCTTTCTTACCGCTCATGCGGAATTTACCTATGCCCAGGTAGCCATACGCTACGGGGCGGTGGATTATCTGCTGAAGCCGTTCATGCCGGAGAAACTGATCGCCGTACTGACAAAAGCCATCGTGCGCCGCCGTGAAAAGCAGGACCTTAACCGGGAAGGATCAAAGAATCAGGAAAGCACCAGGCTGATACGCCAGGCTTTCTTTACGGAACTTCTGAACCATTCGTTTCCTGCGGACCCGGAGGTGATACGGCAGGAGGCGGAGCGGAGAGGGATCCATTTCAATGCGCGCGATTGCTGCCGGCTGATCTCCTTCAGGGTCGATACAGAACAGGCGCAGGACAGTTACAGCCGTCATGAACTCCTTTTTATCTTGGAAAATATCGCGACGGAAGTCATGTTCGGCCTGGAGAACACGAAAACAGGCCTGTATACCGCGCAGATCAGGGACAACTGCTTTACCGCATACTATATACTTCCGGAACAGGAGTTTTCGGAGGAACTGATGAGGCAGAAGGCGGACCGCTTTGCGGATGCCCTGAAGCTGTACCTGAGTCTAACGGTGAACTGCGTGGTATCCGGCACCGTAACTTCGGATGAATTCGCGGATACCCGGGACAGGATCGATGAGGTGCTGCTCCGAACGGTGGCCATGAGTTCGAGCCTGAGTTATCTGACGGAAGACAGCGGAACCGCAGGGGACGCGCAGGAGGTGATCAGCCAGGAGACTGTTGTGCGGCTGGTACGGGAGCATAAAAAGGGTGAAATGGTGATGTACCTGAAACGCTTCCTGGAGAAAAACAGCGGTCATATGGACAGCGAGTGGATGCAGGTGATCGCCAGCGGCCTGACCCAGGCGTTTTACGGCTATATGTATGAGAACCGGCTGGATACCCAGGAGCTGATGCAGGACAACGTGGTGCGCCAGATACAGAAAAACGCGGCCTCCGGCGCGGTATACATGATCAAATACGCGAATTACATGTATGATTATGTGACCGCGAAGATCGATGAGAGCAGGAGCGAAGGTTCCTCCATCGATCTTGCGAAGAAATACATTGAAGCTCACTTCATGGAAGAGATCGGCCGCCAGGAGATCGCGGACGAGGTGCTTCTCGCGCCGAATTATCTTTCCAAGCTGTTCCACCGGGAGACCGGAAGGACGATCCGGGAATATATTAATATCTGCAGGGTGGAGGAAGCAAAAAAACGTATTGAGACCACCCGGGACAGCATGACGGAGATCGCCATGGCAGTGGGGTTTGACAATATTTCCTATTTTTCCACGATCTTCAGAAAATACGCCGGAATGACGCCGGTGGAATACCGCAGTATGGTGGGCAGGAGATAAGGAGGAGCATTTATGGGATCTGTGAGTAAAATAACGGCGGTGCTGACGAAGATCGCGGATATGATCATTGTCAGCCTGTATTTTATCCTGTGCTGCGTTCCGCTTGTCACACTGGTGCCTTCCTGCTGCGCTTTGTATCAGACGGCATCCAAGGTGCTCCGGCGGGACGTCGGGAATCTGACCCCGGAGTTTTTCAGGACGCTGAAGACGAATCTCCGGCAGGGGATACCCCTCAGCCTGATCTACCTTCTTCTTTTCGCCATGCTTTTCGGAATGAAGCAGTTTTATGACTGGAAGGGTGTTGAGACGAATCTCGGCAGCGTGTATTTTGTATTTGTGCTGGTCTTTTCCATTGTACTTGCCTGTGTGAGCTATTATCTGATCCCGGTGATCACCAGGTTCAGCGTGACTCTTATGAACGGGCTGCGGCTGGCGCTGTACTTCGGTTCAAAGAATCTGTTTACGATGATCCCTCTGGTGATCACCTTCGCCGGCGCCGCGGCACTGGTGTACGTCATACCGTACGCGGTGATCATAGTTCCCGGCTTTTATGCCTGGCTGTGGGCGCTGCCTGTGGAAAAAAGCTTCCGGAACTATATCCGGAACGAGATGCCGGATCCGGAGGCCCATGAGGGGATGTGGTATATGGAGGACTGACTCCGGATCCTGAAGAGCCGTTACAAATCTGAAACAGCATCTTTCCTTTTTAAAAGATTTTCATCATGCCGCGGGATATAATCCTCGTATATACAGCGATCATGCTGATGATAAGGAGGATGATATGAGAAAAGTACTTGCACTTGTACTTGCAGCGGTTTTATGTCTGTCTCTTCTTTCTGCATGCGGAACGGCTCCCGCATCAGACGGCGGAAATACACCCGCTCAGGAGAAGACGGATGAAGCAGCTGAGGATACACAGCAGGCAGATACGGAAGAAGCTGAAGCAGAACCTGCCGGCGATATTCCTGTAATTAAGGTTTCCTACCCCTGCCTCGTGATCACCCCTTCCGCGGATGCGGTAGTGGACGTGGAGAAGACCATCAATGCCCGTCTGGACGAGCTGAACGCAGGCGTTCATATGCAGCTGGAGGCGATCGACGGCATGCAGTACGCGACGACTGTGGATATGGAGCAGATCGGCGGCGAGAAGGTCGACCTTTATATGGCGCTTGGCAACCTGTCTGATATGGTAGCCGGAAACAAGGTTACGGATATCAGCGCGTACAGAGATATCCTGAGTGTTGTGACCGACATCACCGGCGACACATTCCTGGATGCTACAGTATTTGACGGAAAGCTTTACGGTGTTCCCTGCTATAAGGGATCTGTCCTGACCTATTACTGGGTCGTTCCGACAGAAATCGCTGAAGATGACCTTGGCCTGAAGGTCGGCGATCGTGTAACGGTCGATGACATTACCGGTTATCTTGAGATCATGCATGAGAAGTACCCGGATCAGATCGCCATGGGCGTTCGTCCCGGTTCCAACGGCTCTGCCAACCAGTTCTGCCTGAGCGCCATCTACGGCGGTCCCAGAAACTTCTCCGTGACCGGACTTCTGAGTGCCGGCATCGGCGCATCCACCATCGGTATCGTCGGCGACGATCTGACCGTTGTGGATCTGTATGAAACGGATTATTTCAAGAAGGTCTGTGATACGGCTTATGCCTGGAACCAGGCCGGCTATGTCAACAAAGACGCTTCTGTCGCGACAGAAGAAGGCTACGACCTGATGAAGGCCGGCCGCTGCCTGTCTTACCTGATCGGCTACGGCGGATGCGATCCCAAGATCACGGATGCGGACACAGATACCACTCATGGCAGAAGTGTCATGATGATCCCCGTGGACCAGAACCTCAACATGCCCACCGGTCTGGACTGGTGTGTCAGCTACGGTTGTGAAGATCCGGAAGCGGCTGTGAAGGCTCTGACCTATTTCTATACCGATCCGATCGTGATGAACACCCTGCTTTACGGCGTGGAAGGCAGAGACTGGATCAACACCGGCTTCAATGATGATCCGATGGATCCGATCATTCAGCGCCCGGAAGGTTTTGACGCTCTGAGTGTTCCTTACAATGCGCAGTTCACCTGCGGTATCATGGGCAATGAGTTCATCGACTGGGTCGTTGCTGATGAAAAGGGTGAGTACGAAGACCTTCGTGAAGCACATCTGGAGTTCATGCAGAGCGCTCCGAATTCCCCGATCTTCGGTTTCAGCTTCAATACGGCTAACGTGAAGAACCAGATCGCCGCGATCTCGAACGTTGAGGCGAAGTACCTCGGCGGCCTCCTGACCGGTGAAATGGATCCGGATGTTTATATCCCGCAGCTCGTGGAAGAACTGAAGCAGGCAGGCATTGCCGAAGTTATTACCGAAGCGCAGGCACAGCTGGATGCCTGGAACAGCAAGTAATTCTATCAGGTAATTCAATAGAATCATTTATGTGGAAGCCGCCGCACGAAAAGTGCGGCGGCCATTTTTTCGGCCCGCAATGGGTATGGACCTTTGTTCCTTAGTGCGGAAGCTCTGTTCCGGCGCGGCCGGGCCGGGTATAAAATCCGGTCCGATTGCACAAAAACAAAAGGACAGATGAGTAAATTTATAGAAAGCGGTTTCGGCAGGGCATATACTGATACCATCAAAAGAAGCTTTTCAGACAGGCTTCATCCAAAGAAAAGAGGAGAATGAACATGCCGCAAGATGCTGTGAAGAAGAAAAGAAGCAAACGTGTCAATTACATTCCGTTGTTTCTGATGATGCTCCCGGGCGTTGCGTATCTGATCGTGAACAATTATCTGCCGATGTTCGGTATTACGATCGCGTTTAAAAACCTGGATTACGCCAAAGGTATTCTGCGTTCAGACTGGGTAGGGTTCACCAATTTCGAATTCCTTTTTAAGACCAAGGATTTCGGGATCATGATGCGGAACACCCTGCTGTATAACCTGGTATTCATTTTCGGCGGCCTGATCGCGTCTCTTGCCATAGCCGTGATGATGACAGAGATCGGCAAATGGAGAATCGCGAAGATCATCCAGCCCATCATCTGTTTCCCGAACATGGTCAGTATCATTATTGTGGCTTACCTTGTCTACGGCTTCCTGGGCGGCGACGGATGGGTCAATAATACGCTGCTTCACGGAAACGGGATCTCCTGGTATTCAGAACCGAAATACTGGCCGTTCATCCTGGTGCTCGTTCACTTCTGGAAGGGCGCCGGTTACGGCTCCATCATTTATATTGCCACCATGTCCGGTATTGATAAAGGCCTGTATGAAGCGGCCCGTCTGGACGGCGCGACCAAGTGGCAGCAGATCACGAAGATCACGATCCCGATCATCCGCCCGATGATCATCCTGATGACGTTGATGGCTGTCGGCCGGATCTTCAATTCCGACTTCGGCCTGTTCCTTCAGGTGCCGATGGACTCCGGCCAGCTGTATTCGGTGACGCAGACCATAGATACTTATGTGTACCGCGCGCTGATGAAACTGAACGACGTTTCGATGTCTTCTGCGGCTTCTGTATTCCAGGCGATCGCCGGCTTTGCGCTGGTGCTGGCGTCGAATCTGATGGTCCGCAAGGTGGATCCGGACAGTTCGCTGTTCTGATCCCCTTAGAATCAGAAAGGAACAATACTATGGGAAAAATGAATTCTGAAAAACGATTTAGACTGATCTGCCTGATCCTGCTTTCGATCTTCGCGCTTTTCTGTATCGCGCCCTTCATCCTGATGATCAGCGCGTCTGTTACGGATGAAAACGCGCTGTACAATGACGGCTACCGCTTTATTCCTACGAAATTCAGCGGTGCGGCATATAACTTTATGTGGGCGAAGCGCGAGACCATCGGCCGGGCGTACCTGGTGACCATCGGCGTGACTGCCGTAGGCACAGCCATCAACGTGATCATTACGTCCATGTTTGCCTACCCGCTTTCCAGAAAGGACTTCAAGCCGCGGAATATCTTCGCGTTCTTTATCTTCTTTACGATGCTGTTCAACGGCGGTATGACGGCCTCCTATATCATCTGGACGCAGACTTTCCACATCAAAAATACGCTGTGGGCGCTGCTTCTGCCGAATTATCTGATGAGCGGCATGAATGTACTGCTGGTACGGAACTATTATATGGGCAGTATTCCGGTGGATATCCTGGAGGCGGCCCGGATCGACGGCGCTACGGAAATGCGCATTTACTGGAAGGTGATGCTTCCTCTGTCCAAGCCGGTCATTATCACCATCGCGCTGTTCTCCGGCATGGCCTACTGGAACGACTGGATGAACGCGATGTACTATATTTCCAACCAGAAGCTGGTGAACATTAACGCGTA
>CADCQD010000199.1 GCA_902803485.1 uncultured Eubacteriales bacterium
CAATCTCCCCTGAATCTCCTGAAAAACAGTTTTAGCAATATCTTCGCTTCTTGCCTCAAAAAAACCGATCGTCAAATGCGGAGGCACAGAATTTTTCACCATAAAATCATTCCCGGATGCATTCGCAATTTCCCGAATATGCCGGGATAAGATATCGTTCGATTCTTTACCAAAATATGCGCTGATTAAATATCCCATCGTATTTCCGGTCTGTTTCCTTTTCCGACCGCCCCAAGGAGCATTATCCCGCTAATATCAGCGTATCTATTCAGCACTCCTGTTCGGAATATTCCGGGTCTTCTCATACGCCCAATCTATATACAGCGGAATTGACCTGAACAGAAAACTATTCTCCATCAGTTCCACGATCAATTCTTGTATCGTAAAGGGCTGATATCCATAGTCGCTGATTTCTTCAACATAATGATCCAGTTTATCCTTCTTTATTGCCCTGAAAAACTTCTTCGTATCCTTATTTGCGGCACAAAGACGCTTAAGATAATCTTCTGCCTTGTCAAAATCGCCCCTCTTAAAAAAAAGAACAGATAATGGAAGCAGCATCTGCGTTTCCTCATACTTATCATATTTCTTATGAAGCTCTAATGCCGGCTCTTCCCTCTCCAGAAAAGCATAAACATGCATCAGACTGTAACGGACGCCAAGATTATCATTTTCGGACAGCCTGATCATCTCTTCATATTCTTTAGCTGCACGAGTCATCAGTCCGGCTTCCACCATATAATCCGCGTATCTGTTACGAAGCCGCATATATGGTCTTGTTTCCAATATCTCCCAAAACCTGCCGATGTTGTCTTCATCCATCAAGCCCTTCTTTTCCATGAGCCTGGTGCCGTTTTTGACAGCCTCCGAAAGCTTCTGATAATACTCCCATGTATTATCCTCTGTCAAATCAATAGAAGCGCTAATGGCATCCATATTATCCGGCTCCAATTCAAGCGCCTTCTTTATATATTTTTCTGCTTTAGCTTTCGAAGCCGCATTCTCAGCCAGTTCAAGATAATCATCGGCCGTTTTAGCGTTGGCCTCTGTGACCTTTCCCGGAAGATTGCTGTTATAATTCTCCATGTACTTTTGAAGACGTTTATTCATCTCATCCACGGACATATCTTCTGCACCATTTTCTTCCAAAAACTCATGCAGTGCTTTTAATGCTTTTTCTGACTCCATGCTCATTATTCTTATCCACCGTACATACATTTTCGTGTTGTCAAAATGTTCTCTGCACTAATTCGACTGTTTTATGGCGTATACCATTGTCTCCCAGGCATCCAATCAGTATTATAATCTCTGAATCTGTTTTTATCAAATCAATATTGCATATGATCGCGCCGCTCCTCCCGCTCCGCGTAAACCGCGGATTTTCCGGAAATATCCGCAAGCGCTTGACCTGCACATAAGGATATAGTAAATTTATAGGTAATATTAATATGAGTGATCATATATTTCAAAAGATCAGGAAACCTGTTAGGAAACCTGTCAGCAGCTTAAGCAAAAGGAGGAAATGTATATGTCACAGGCTAATGCGAAACAGTTTCTGGCGGAACTGAAGGAAAATGCACAGGCACTTGCCGCGCTGGAACAGAAAAAGGACAGTGCGGACAAACTGACTGTCATGACAGAAGTAGCAAATGAGTTAGGCATCGAATTCACGAAAGAGGAACTCGAAGCGGCCGTAGAAGAAATTGCCGGAGAGCGGGCAGAAAAAAGCGACAGCGCGGCGAAAAAGGTAGTCGAGCTGTCAGAAGAAGACATTGAAGCTTTGACGGGCGGCAGAAATTCTTACCCCAGGGTCTGTTCTTCGGACTTTGATGATCAGGGGTCCTGCTGGTTTGACGACCGGTGCAAACTTGCATTCAATTATTATGAGGTCCGTGAATGCAGCGTTAATGAAGGAGCATGGGCTATGGCAAGATGTGAAAAATCGGTCAAGACAAAGGAATGGACGTACCAAGATTATATACAATGAAATACGTATTGGATGAACGCTACCGGCTTCGCGGATGGCGGGGGGCGCATACCGGCCTCTTCGATACAAAAAAGAAGGCACCCGAGTTCCTTCCGAAAGATCTTTTTCTGCTTCTGATGCGCTGTGACGGAGCGCATGAGATAGACGAGACGCTTCTTTCCGAAAGGGAAAAGAAGTTTTTCGGGGAACTCCGGGATGCCCGCATGATCCGCCCGGCAGAATTCTGGGATTTTTTGAAGCCCGAGCAGGAATACAAAACCTATCCGGCGGTCTACAAACAATCCGCCCACTGGTCCATCACCGGGGCATGTAATCTGAAATGCCGTCACTGCTTTATGTCAGCGCCTCATGCGAAGCATGGGGCTCCGACTCATGAGCAGATCATCTCCATCGCCGACCAGCTGGCAGAGTGCGGTGTTTTCCAGACGGGCCTGACCGGCGGCGAGCCGCTGGTCAGGGAGGATTTCCTGGATATCATTGACGCGCTGAACGAGCGGGAGATCGGCATCACCACCATCTATACCAATGGCTGGCTGGTGGATGAAAAGCTCCTGGACGAACTGGACAAGCGTCATGTACATCCACCCTTCCAGCTGAGCTTTGACGGCGTTGGCTTCCATGATTTTCTGCGCGGTGTGCCGGGTGCGGAAGAAAAAACGCTGAATGCGCTGAAGCTGCTGAGAGACCGGGAGCATCCTGTATCGATCTCCATGTGCATACACCGGGGAAACCGCCACGTCCTGCGGGAATCAGTAAATCTCATGGCTTCCCTGGGGGTCGGCAGCGTAAAGTGCGGTTCCATGATGGAACTGGGAGAATGGGCGCAGCCGGAGCTTAAGGATCTTAAGCTTACCCGGGAAGAAGAACTGAGAATGTTCGAGGAATACATCCCTCAATATTTCGAGGACGACGCACCTGTTTCCATCATGATGGCAGGTGTGTTCATGTATACCCCCGGCGACCCGGCGTGGAGGATATTTAATCACAGGGAATGCAGCGCGGCGGATGAGAAGGAGATGCCTTCCTGCGGCGTGCTCCAGACCGATTTCTACATCGGCGCGGAAGGTATGGTATGCCCCTGTATGGGTATGGGTGACTGCGAATATTCCCGGAACTTTCCGAATCTGTTTCAAACTCCGCTGAAGGATATTCTTCAGCCTGATTCTGATTTCGTCCGGCTGGAAGAGGCGAAAGTGGGTGAGATCCGGGACAGAAATCCAAAGTGCAGATCATGCAGATACGTGGACCGCTGTACCGGTGGCTGCCGAAACGCCGCCCTGATGGCCGGAAATGACTATTATGGTATTGATCCCGATCTCTGTTGGTTCTTTGAGCACGATGGAGAGGCCCGGATCGAACGGGCGGCTAAAGATGCCTTCAGCGCCTATATTCTGCGCCATCCTCCCATAGATCAAAAACACATCGATCCGGAGGAGGCCAGCCATAACGACTGTCCGTGACAGACCGGAAAAGACCAGCAGTGGTACGGCTGAAGGCAGCCGTCACGGAGGAAACTGAATGTACTACCGACTGAAAGAACCCTGGGCATTCAGGGGCTGGAAGAAACTGCCATTCGCCATCTGTGCCATGGCCGGCAAAAAGAAAAACAGTGACCCGATCCTGATGGAGAAGGCGCCTTTTCTGGATCTGCTGTGCTGCAATGGCGAGGAGGACGTGGATCTGTCCGCCTTCAGTGAGACCGGCCGGAAGATCCTCCGGGAACTGACCGAACACGGGATCATTGAACAGTCCGAAACTCCGCTTCCGCCGCTTTCTTCGTATCAGAGATACCATATATATCCTGCCCGGCGGATGAGATCCGTCCACTGGAGCATTACCGGCAAATGCAATTTTCAGTGCCGCCACTGTCTGGTTTCCGCGCCCAGCGCCCGTCATCCCCAGCTGCCGCTGAGCGACTGCCTGCATATTGTGGATGAGATCGCCAGGTGCGGGATCCACCAGGTGGATATCACCGGCGGCGAGCCATTGGTCAGACGTGATTTTGAAGAGATCGTGAAAGCATTGACTGATAGAAATATCGACATTGGCGTTCTCTTCACCAACGCTTCCCTGCTCACAGCGGACACACTGGATATGCTGGAAAGATACCGCCAGCATCCGGTCTTTCAGCTCAGCTTTGACGGTCTTGGGCATCACGACTGGCTCCGGGGCATACCCGGTGCGGAAAAGCAGGCGGATGACGCTTTCCATCTGCTGAAGGATCGGGGCTATACCGTCAATGCGGCCATGTGCATCTACCGTGAAAACCGGGACAGTCTGCGGTCCACGGCCAATTATCTGGCGGGACTGAATGTGCATAATATGCGGGTCAATGCCCCCCAGCGCCTGGGGCTGTGGAAACAGTATGCGGATGAATACGCGCTGACCGAGGATGAGGTCTGGGCAGTATACAGCGAATTCATCCCCCATTATTTTGAGGATGGCATGCCTGTCGGCGTAGAGCTTGACGGGTATTTCCGCTGCCGGAAAGGTACAACGAAATATAAGATCAGCTATGTCCGCAATGCGAAGGATGACGAAGACTGGAGCCGTTGTCCCTACTGCGAAAGCGTACGCTATCATATGTACATTGGACCGGAAGGACGGGTGGCCCCTTGTATGGGATTTTCCGACACCGCCCTGAAAGAGAAATTTCCCAGTGTGCTGGAGCATCCTCTGGGTGATCTGACGCTGGACAGCTTCTACCGTGACGTAGTGAATACGAAGGTCAGCGATCTGCTGGCGAAAAATCCGGAATGCGCCGCGTGTGAGCACCTGCCGAAATGCTGCGGCGGCTGCATGGTGGAAGGCATCACCGATGATGGCGACTATCTGGTGCCTGACAGCCGATGCTGCTATTTTCACAGGCACATTGGGGAAGATGCAGTACGAGCGGTTGCGGACTCGGCAATCGAGAAAAGGAGGTATGATCATGTTTGAAAATGTGAAGAAGTTTGAACAGGCTCTCCGGGAGAATAAGGAACTGGCAGAGCAGTTCGCCGGGGAACTGAAACGTATTACAGAAGAAAAAAGTGCCGGGAATGATGCGGAAGCCATGGCAAAGGCTGCACAGGCGCTGGGCTTTGATCTGACCGCGGCTGATTTTGAAAAGGCCTCTGCCGAAACCCAGGAGATCGATCCGGAAGAATTGCAGCAGACCGCCGGCGGCTTTTGCTGGGGTGACTACGACTGCTACACGATCTATCATCACGATACGCCGAATGATGATAAAACCGCCTGCCTCTTTGATCACAGCTGTATCATTATTGCTTATGAGTACAATGAAGAAGATGAATCCGGATTGTGATCTTCCAAAGACCGATTTATCTGAACAGGAATGAACAAGTATGCAAAATCGATTGTATCGTAAAAAAAGCCTGGAGCACATCAACTCCCCGGAAGAGCTGCATGATTTTTTGTGCGTCACCAGTCCCCGTCTGTGGATGATCCTGTCTGCTATCCTGGTGCTGCTGGTGGGCTTTCTGGTTTATGCCTCAGCAGCAACGATGGAAAATGCCGTGCCTGTTCCGCTGACGCTTAAGGAATATGAGCTTCCGGAAAAATACGGCGGCGGCATACATTCCATAGTATATGGGGAGCTTCCCCGGTCCTATGACAACATGTTCAGCCCGGGCATGGAAGTGAGAATGGGCGATGAAAAAGGAGTCGTCAGCGCTGTTTCTGAAATGGGAGACGGCGCTATAAGCGTTGTGTGCAGGATGGAGAATGATCATATTCTCCTGCCCGACGGTGAATATGATGGTGAGATCATCATCGAAAAAATCACACCCATCAGTTTCCTTTGGCAGTGAAGAGGGCACGATATGTTTGGAAAGAAAACGATGCAGCCGCTGAAAACCGGAGCAGCGAAAGTACCGGTGATCATGCAGCTGGAAGTTCTGGAATGCGGAGCCGCCTGTCTGGCCATGATACTTGCCTATTATCAGAAATGGATCCCGCTGGAGCAGGTGCGCCTGGACTGCGGTGTATCCCGGGACGGTTCCAATATGAGGAATATGTACCGTGCCGGCAAGCATTACGGCCTGGACGTGCATGCCTACCGGATGGAAACGGAGTCACTGAAAACAGACGCAACTTACCCCTGCATCATTCACTGGAACATGAGCCATTTTGTGGTGCTGGACGGTTTCAAAGGTAATAAGGCTGTCATCAATGATCCCGCCCGGGGGACGGTGCAGATCTCCATGGAGGAACTGGATCGTTCCTTCACCGGAGTAGTGCTTACTTTTGCGCCAACGGAAGAATTTGTCCCATCCGGGAAGCGGAAAAGCACGTTTGAATTTGCCGCAAAGCGCCTGAAAGGCGCCGGCCCGGCGGTCGCTTTCATCATACTGACTTCTGTGATCTCCTATCTTTTCGGTATCATCAACCCGATCATGTCGCGGGTTTTCTTTGATCGGCTTTTGAAGGGAGAAGCTCCGAACTGGCTCTATCCCTTCCTGAGTATCATGGCGATGCTGGCGGC
>CADCQD010000200.1 GCA_902803485.1 uncultured Eubacteriales bacterium
ACATCTCCGTTTCTCTGGTGAGAAACTCCGATGTACTCAACCGGGTCACGACCCGTAATAAAAGGGGAAGGCTTTTCAGCTTCGTTCTGCCGAAGCGGGAAAAGGCCTTCCCTTTGAATATGACAGTAAGATTTTCAGCTGTAATTCCCCCGGGTCTTACCTTATCGGTACTGATCTAAGGTTTGCTGACCTTCACCGGAAAGGCCAGCGGATCTGCCGACATCATTAATTCTCCATCGTCATTATAAGAACAGACGACACAGATATCTCCCTCTATACCATCGTTGTCAAAAAACCATTTTATATTCGGAAATTCCGCTTCATTTATTTCCCCGGTCCGTTGGATCCTGATAATAAACCATGGTCTGTCCAGGCGTATTTCAGATGAGGCTGCCCCATAAACGCGGATCATCTCTTTCGCAATCAGGTCGTCTTTTGGTTGTTCTTTCGAAGAGATTTTAAGAGAATCCCAAACTGCCTTCCAGCTTTCTTCGCGGCTCCCTGCTTCAGGAAAGCATTTGGCCAGGATCCCGGGATCTTCCAGCAGTCCCGCTGCTTTCTCTATCTGATGCCGGTCGGGATACCGTCGATATTCTGTAAATAATCTGACGATTTCTTCTATCAGATCCGTCCAGTCCGCTCCTTCCGTGCAAACCGGTTTTTCTGTTCTCCATTGGTCAGACTCTCTTTTCACTTCAAACAGCAGTCTTTTACTCTCAAAATCCGCACTGTAATTCGGATCGCCGTCTTTCAGTAAAATACAATAAGTATCTTCGCCGGACAGCAGAATATTTTCCACGATATATTTTCCTGAGGTGTTTAAGACGCCTGATCGGGACAAATAAACTTTAAGCTGATCCTTTACCTGTTCAGGAACATCTGCCCATGCTTCCGACAGGTTTTCTGACGCTGTATTAATATCAATCCCCACGTCCCTGTTCTTCTCATCATTCGATGGATCAACAGATGCTTCCTCTGAGACAGATGAAACCACGACCGGCTTTTTTTCCGCAGAACAGGCTGTCAATCCCATGATCATCACTGCTCCGCACAGGAACCACATAAAGCCTTTCCTTCTCATGCCCCATCTCCTTAATAACGAATGACCGCATTGCAGTCACTGCACTTCATCACCCCTCATTTGAAATATACTTGTAACAGTGAGCGCTATTACAGCCAGCTTGAGAACCTCCTGAAAGGATTCAGCCTCATCACTTTATTGATAAAGTAACCGCAGCTCCCTGTAAACACATTATTTATACTACCACACGCCTGTTTTCAACCAATCCTACTCTTCTTGTTATTCCCACTACTTATCTGATGCCTGCAGCAGTAATGTATTATAGAGAAACATCGCCAATATCCGGGGAAAAGAAGAATCAGTTCAACAGCCTTTTTATTCCCCGGCTCAGAAATGTCCTCCGCCGCCCTGGTGGCCGGATGATCCAGCGCCTGTGGTCATGCCGGGACCGCCGCCGGAATGGCCGCCGCCCATGTTCTGGGGAGGCCGGTTCTGATCGATCCGATGCACCACAGTGGTGGTGCCGGTAAAAATATCGTTGGAGCCCCGGTCTTCGATCTCCCGCCTTCTGTAGAAGGAGATGGGAACGCCGGTCACGTTGTTGTGGCTGCCGCGGGCTATGCCCATGGCTGCGCCGCCGCCCAGAAGGCCCATCAGGATCCAGGACCAGACCCGCTGGAAGAAGCCGGGCTTCAGATCCTTTTCCGCCAGGGTGGTGAAGTCCAGGGCCGCGCCGTCATAGCTGCCGCGCCGTAAGTCTTCCTCCACGGTATATTTGATCTCGTCGATCTCGTCATAGCTTAACCGGAATTCATTGGCGTCGTTGTATTCGTCAATGAAATAGCTCCGGTCCGCCATATTTACATAGAAGAGCACGGTCTCGTGCTTTTCTCCGTAGCCGTTTCCCCGGCTGACCCAGGTGTTGATGATGGTCTCCGCAGCGCTTCTGGCCTCTGTCAGGGAAGCATCGTCGGTATAGACCACCAGAAGGTCGGACTGGATATTGTCCCGGATCGAAGCGATCCGGTCATTCAGCTGGGAGATGAAGGTTTCCGAAAGAAGGCCGGCCTCGTCATAGACGTAGGTGCCGCTCTTTGCGGTGGACGCAAAGCCGGAAGCGCTTATGAAAAGCAGGGCCAGAAGGGCTATCAGCCCGGCAGGAAGCTTGAATTTTCTCATCATATCACCCTCCCGAAAAGATACGTCAGCAGGAAGACGATGATAAAGGCGATCAGGCCCACCAGAAGGACCTTGCCCCGGCTTACCGGGAGTTCGCCTTCGATTTTGCCGGTCCTGCCGTTCATGAAGAGCGGATAGTTCTTTCCGCCGTATTTAAAATTCAGCGCCCACAAAGGCAGCATGACATATTCGGAGGAAGCCTTCACCATGTCCACCCGGGAACCCATGGGATTCACGGTCTCGTATTCGATGATCTGGGAAAGAGCGGTCTGCACCGCGTCCGCCTCCACGGTCTTCCGGACTCCCGGCTCCAGCTCTTCCTTAGTCTTGCCGAATTTCTCCGCGAAGAAGCCGGCAATATAGGGTTCGACAAACGCCGTCAGATTTTCAAAATCGTAGGGCTCCAGCACGGAGAGTTTGTCGGAGGGCAGATCCGGATGGGCATTTTCCGGCACATTCGTATATTCCGTCTGGGTCAGGCGGTTGATATCGAAATGATCCGTATGAATGATCTCCTCGGTCTGGGTCCGTTCGATGCGGGTCCGGGTGCCAATAGCTTTGATGTTTACGTCCGCCGTATAGTTATACAGCCAGTAGGGCACATACACGCCGGTGACCTTATCCATGGTCGCCTGCGTTTTAAAAGAAGCCGGCGTCAGAAAACCGGTCCCGGTCCAGTTTTTGAAATTGTCCTGGGCTTTTTTCTTGTCAAAGCCGAAGGGGAGGATCCGGGAGGGCTTCACATCGCCGGAGAACCGGCTTTCCAGAAGCATGGGGCTTCCGCAGTATCTGCACACCGTGGAGGCGGTGTAGTCGTCGGTATCCAGGACCGCGCCGCAGTTCGCGCAGTGATACTCTTCTTTTCCGTTGCCGTCGTTATCCGAGGCTTCCGACGGTTTCGCTTCCAGCAGGTCTTTTTCATAATCCACTTCCCCGAAGGGCGTGGTACGGCTGCACCGGATGCATTTCATCTGCGTGCTTCCGGGGTCGTAGACCAGATCCCCTCCGCAGGACGGGCACTTGAATGTCCTGATCATTTCTGTTCCTCCTTAATCAGGCATGACGATTTTGGGCATTTTCTTATCTTTATCCGAATCTTTTTTCTTCGGTTTCTTTACGGGTTTCCTCTTAAGGTCTTCCCAGTCGGAAGGCATTTCCTTATAAACCGTCCTTAAGGCAATGAAAGCGCAGGCCGCGGTGATCAGAAGCGTCAGCACGATGAGGACGGCCGCGTGTACCTCTGTGACGGTATTCAGCAGTGTGGGGATATAATAAGCGGCTATCATCAGGACCGCAATGGGAAGCCACTTTTTCCGGTCCAGTCCCCGCCGTTCCGTTCCGTACACCAGAACCGCCGACGAGGTGACCACCACCGCCCGGAGCACATAGGTAAAGCCGTCCCAGAGGAACTTAAGCCAGCTGGATTCCACCATGCCGCGCACGGTAGCATCCGCTTCCGCTTCCGACGCGCCGTTGATCAGCATCTGATACACCGCGACTTCCATGCCGAGGCTGTTCATCGTATTGCTGACCATGATGTATTCAATGGCATAGGTCAGCTGCTGGCTCACCAGGATGGCCGCCGCATAGGTGGAGAGGCCGAAGGTGACCACATGGCCGATATTCGTTTCCAGGTGCCGTTTCCCGTTCATCCGGAGCAGGTATTTCATGCCCAGGAACACCGCCAGGCATTCCAGGATCACCGCCACAAGTATCAGCAGGCAGTCGCCCAGCTGCTGATGAGCCTTCAGGAACTGATCGACGGGACCGATCTTCTGGAAGGCGAAATTCAGCGCGCCGTAGGCGACGTAGCCGAAGATCAGCTCCGCCAGGATACCGGCGTAGATTCCGTTGGAGAAGTTCACATAGTGACGGGAAACATAAATAAAGCCCAGTACGATCAGGACCACTAAAAATACCACCACCGCCGCGGTCATGACCATGGTCAGGGCCGGCACCTTCATCTGGCCGTATTTTTCCACCAGGGCATCTACATCAATATCCGCTGCCGCCTGGGTCACGGCTTCCGTTACGCTTTCAGCTGTCATAAAAACAACCTTTCCGTTTTTTTCTTAAAGTATAGCGAAACCGAAGACTGCTGTCAAGTTCGCCTTGACTTATCCAGTTTCATGTGATAAATTAGACGAGGCCTTATAAAAAATAATTTTTATTTTTTTATTCTGTCTAGTCTTTTTAAGGCCGGATGAAAGGAAGACCCGCGGAAAATTTCCGTGAAATATATTTACTGGAGGGTAGTTGTTATGGAAAAAGGAACCGTAAAGTGGTTCAACAATCAGAAGGGTTACGGCTTCATCACCGATGAGACCGGCAAAGATGTTTTTGTCCATTATTCAGGACTGAACATGGAAGGCTTCAAGTCTCTTGACGAAGGCCAGGAAGTGGAATTCGAAGTCATCGAAGGCACGAAGGGCCCCCAGGCTGTCAACGTAACCAAGCTCTGATATCCAAAAAAAGACAGAGGACCGGAAAACGTCAGGTTTTCCGGTCCTTTTTTATTTTTTTACAGCATTCCCTTCAGGACTTCCACCGGGAAGACATATTTCTTATTGCAGAAATGGCATACCACTTCCACGTCTTCTCCTTCGTCGATCATCTCCCGGATCTCCTTTTTCGGCAGGGAGCCGATGACCTCCGCCGTCCTTTCATAGGAGCAGTCGCAGTGGAACCCGCAGGGGATGGTCTCCGTCACATGATGGTCCATGCCGGACAGGATCATGTCCATCATATCTTCGATGGTCTTTCCTTCTTCAAAATAAGAGGTGACCGACGTGATCCCGGAAAGCCTTTCTTCCAGGCGGGAAATGGTCTCCTCCCGGGCGTTCGGCATCATCTGGAGGATGAAGCCGCCGGCGTGC
>CADCQD010000201.1 GCA_902803485.1 uncultured Eubacteriales bacterium
CAGATATAGCTTCGTTCATCCGGCCAGCTGGCCTTATAGACGATCGCGGCCGGAGTCTTCGCGTCATAGCCGCCGGCCACGAGTTCCTCCGCTGCCTTGTCCAGAAGGCCTGCGGAAAGGAACAGCACCATGGTCGTTTTGTGCGCGGCAAAGGAGCGGACGCTCTCCCGGTCCGGCACCGGAGTGCGGCCGGCCATCCGGGTAATTACCACGCTCTGCGCGATATCCGGCAGCGTATATTCCATATTCAGCGCCGCTGCGGCGCCGCACAAAGAACTGACGCCGGGGCAGCTGTCATAAGCAATGCCTGCTTCATCCAGGAGATCCATCTGCTCCCGGATCGCGCCGTAGATGCTGGGATCTCCGGTCTGAAGGCGGACCGTAGTCTTTCCCTCCTGCTCCGCCTGCCGCATGACGGCAAAGATCTCTTCCAGAGTCATCTTCGCGCTGTTATAAACCGCGCAGTCCTCTTTTTTCCAGGAAAGGAGCTCCGGATTCACCAGAGACCCGGCATAGATAATGACGTCCGCTTCTTCAATCAAGCGTTTCCCGCGCAGCGTGATCAGGTCCGCCGCGCCGCATCCTGCACCCACAAAATGGATCATGTATTCTTCTCCTTTACGATTATGACTGTATAATACCCTGCATCCGCAGGAATCTGTGATTATCCGCGCATCTGCTGCAGCCATTCACCTGCGGGCCCCGCAGCGCACAGCATTCCGTACGCCTCGGTGAATACAACTACACCGACTGTGATCTGGTCCTTTACCCGGTGGCGGACGTAGAAGTCGATTCGTTCCCCCATCAGCTCCATGGCCCGTTCCATCAGTCCTGCTTCATGCATCAGCCGAAGCATTTCGTCCGTAGTCACACATTCCAGGATCTGTCTTGCAAGGTCCGCATCCGCTCCCGCCCGAAGCGCACAGGCTGCCATAAGCTCCGCCCGGCCGTCTCCCTCCTTGGAATGGGTATTCATGATCCCGCCGGCAAGCTTTATAAGCTTTCCCACATGGCCGATGAGAAGCACCTCCTGAAAGCCCTCGGATACGGCCATGTCCAGAGTGCGGCCGATGTAATTCGAGCACTTGACCAGGTCGCTGTCCTCCAGCTTCCAGCTGTCCCTGGCAAAATCTGCACCGTAATTTCCGGGGGTGATGATCAGCCTCTCCAGTCCCAGGGCACGCTTCTGGCGGATCTCCAGTTCAATACTCTCTAAAAGAGCCTCTTCGCTCATGGGTTCCACGATCCCGCTGGTGCCTAAGATTGAGATTCCCCCCTCGATCCCTAAGCGCGGATTGAAGGTTTTCTTTGCGATCTCCACGCCCTCCGGCACAGAGATCTCAATGCGGAGGCCGCATACCGCGCCGCATTCATCCATTGCTTCCTCTGCTGCCTGACGGATCATCTCCCGGGGCACAGGATTAATGGCTGCTTCGCCAATGGGCTGCTTCAGCCCCGGTTTGGTGATCCGTCCTACGCCGGTCCCTCCGTCGATATCAATGCCCGGTTCCTTCTTCGCCTGCACCTTCGCGTACACCAGGATCCCATTGGTGATATCAGGATCATCCCCGCTGTATTTCCTGATGGCGCAGGACGCGCTCATATCATGATCACAGGTTTTTGCCCCTTTTACCAGGCTCGGTTCCAGTACCTCAAGATCCAGGGCGATGCCCTTCGGGGTCATGATGTGTACGGTCTTTGGCGCGCGGCCGGTAAACAGCAGATACGCTGCTGCTTTTGCCGCTGCCGCGGCGCAGGTGCCGGTGGTGTAGCCGAAGCGCAGCTTTTTTCCGTCTTTCAGAACATAATAGGCTTCGATTCCGGTTTCATGCATGGAGGACCTCCCGGACCGCTTCCAGAAGCGTCTCGTTTTCCTCATGGGTCCGGACCGCGATCCGTACGTCGCCGGGTCCGAGTCCGCGGTAATTTTCACAGTTCCGGATCAGGATCCCCCGCGAAAGAAGGCCTTCGTACAGACCCTGCACGCCGGAAAGCATCAGATAATTCGCATCTCCCGGGAGGACGGAAATGCCCATCAGTTCCAGTGCCCGTAAAAGATACTGTTTTTCCTCCCGGATCAGTTCCCGTGCCTGTTCTGCCCAGTCCGGACAGTCCAGTGCCGCGAGGCCTGCGGCCTGGGCTACGGAGGATACATTCCAGGGCTGCGACATACGGCAGATCCGCGCTAAAAGCTCCGGTTCCGGGCAGACTGCGTATCCCAGCCGGATCCCTGCCATGGCATAGGTTTTCGTAAACGCCCGGAGCAGAAAGACCTTGTCTCCAGGCCGAAGCGCATGAAGCAGAGACGGCGTCTCTTCATCCGTCAGTTCTCCGAAGCACTCATCCAGAAAGAGCCAGGTACCGGTTTCCCGGCAGCGGTCAAGGATCTTGAGAAGAAGCTCTCTTTCCACCAGCCGTCCCGTAGGATTATTCGGGCTGCAGAGCATGAGAAGATCCGTATGTTCCGTAATAGACGGAAGGATCCTTTCCGTGAGGCGGAATCCCTCCTCCCTAAGCAGCGGGTAAAAATCCGGCCTGCAGTCCGCTGCCGTAAGCGCTGCTTCATAATCGGAAAAGGACGGTACCGGAAGCAATGTGTTCACAGGCTTCAGCGCGGCCGCAAACTGATAGATCAGCTCCGCGGCGCCATTGCCTAAGAGGATCAGGTCCGGTTCCGTA
>CADCQD010000202.1 GCA_902803485.1 uncultured Eubacteriales bacterium
CACCATCGCGATCCCTCTCGCAAAGCCGATCATTACGACCATCGGACTTTTCGCCGGCATCGCGTACTGGAACGACTGGCAGAACGGATATGTGTATCTCACGAAGCGTGATGATCTGTATTCCATCCAGAACCTCCTGAACCGTATGGTGCAGAACATTCAGTTCCTGTCAGCGAACTCCCAGAATGTCGCGAACGCGGATATTGGTCTCGCTTCGATACCGACGGTATCCATACGAATGTCGATGGCGGTCCTTGGCATATTGCCAATGCTCATCGCTTATCCGTTCGCTCAGAAAGCCTTCGTCAAAGGTATTACGCTGGGCGGTGTGAAAGGTTAAAACCGAATCATTTGTTTATTGGGTCGGGGAGGACTGCCTGGTTTCAGGCGGCTTCCCCGGCTGTTGTATGAAAAAGGAGTAAGTGAGGAAAGACAATGATCAGAAAAGCGATTACTGAAAACGGTACGGTCCTTGGCATGCAGGGCGGCAATGCCCGCATCACAGTCTACAGAGGCGTGCCCTTCGCTGCGCCGCCGGTGGGAGATCTCAGGTGGCGCGAGCCGCAGCCTGCCGCTGACTGGGAAGGAGAGCGTCCCTGCTATATCTTCGCGCCCATCTCCATGCAGGAGATCCCCGGCGGGGATAAGGACAATATTTATACCAGAGAATGGCATGTGAATTCGGAGATCCCCATGAGTGAGGACTGCCTTTACTTAAATATCTGGACGCCGGCGGTAAGCCCTGAGGAAAAACTGCCGGTACAGGTATGGTTCTTTGGCGGCGGTTATCAGGTGGGATATCCCGCGGAGATGGAATTTGACGGCGAGGCCCTGGCAAAGCGGGGCATTGTGGTGGTTTCCGTGAATTACCGCGTGGGTGCGTTCGGCTTCCTCGCGCATCCGCTTCTTACGGCAGCACAGCCGGAATATCCCACGAACTTCGGCCTTCTGGATCAGCAGGCAGGCCTTCGGTGGGTGAAGAGGAATATCGCTGCCTTCGGCGGTGATCCGGACTGCGTTTCCGTCGCAGGACAGTCCGCAGGCGGCGGTTCTGTCATGTATCAGATCTGCTGCAGGGAAAATGAAGGCCTGATCCACCGCGCAACTGCCATCAGCGGTGTCGTCCGGGATCCCTATGGCTCGGCTTTCGCGGGAAACGGACGCACCATTCAGGATATGGAGAAGATCGGCGCGGATCTCTTTGATTTCCTGGGAGTGAAGACGCTTGAGGAGGCCCGGGCCGTCGGCGCGGTGGAGCTCCGCGATGCGTATGAGGCGTTCCGGAAAGGCGCCATGGCGCTGGGACCCTGTGTGGACGGGATCTTCAATACAGATGATACCTACCGGATCTTCGCGGACGGCAAGGCGCTGAATATTCCGTTCATGGCCGGCAATACCATGGACGAATTCAAAGCCGTGATCCCCGCGGAAAATGATGAAGCGTTCGAAGCGAAGGTACGGGAGATCTTTAAGGAAGACGCGGACAGATTCCTGAGCTTCCCGGAAGCAAAGGTCCGGGCGGCGAACGGCGCGTACGCGCCGGTGAGCATGATCGAATGCGGATTAAAGCACATGCTGGAGGAAGCGGAAGAGAAGGGCCGCGGAGAAAAGAATTATTACTACCGGTTTAATGAGGACATTCCGGGCTGGGACCATCCGGGCAATTTCCATTCCTCGGATCTCTGGTTCTTCTTTGACAATCTGCAGAAATGCTGGCGGCCGTTTACCGGAAGGCATTACGATCTTGCGCGCCAGATGGCGGACTACTGGGTCAACTTTATTAAGACCGGAGACCCCAACGGTACCGGTTCCGACGGACGCGCGCTCCCTGAGTGGAACCCGTACAGCAAAGACGCGGCAGAGGGTATGGTGTTTGATATTTACGGCGCTGTTCCTGAACATGAGGATTCAGCATTTACGCGGTTTTTGACCGCCAGGATCCAGTGATGAAGACCTCCGGATTCCACAGGATCAAAACAGCCGTCCTTTCCATCGTAAAGATGGTGGGACAGAAGAATATCAGTTTATTCGCGGCCGCGGCGGATTACTTTTTCTTCATGTCACTGGTCCCTATCATCATGCTGCTGGTCAGCCTGATCCGGTTCCTGCCCTTTGAGCAGGCGGACGTGATGCAGATCTTTGCAGAGACTGTACCGGAGTCCGTTTACCGTGTGCTGAATACCATCATCTCAAGCATTTACCGGAACGGCAGCGCCGCGTTTACGATCTCTCTGTTCCTTACGGTTTTTTCCGCCAGCGGAGCGATCCGGCCATTGATGAAAGGCCTGGATATCGTCTACGGGGATGAACGGAAAGAGTTCTTTCCTCTGTTCTTCCTGAAGGCGGTCCTTTATATGGTCGTGATGGTCGTGTTTATCATACTGAGCATTGCCATACTGGTTTACGGCGGCGGGATCCTGGAACTCCTGAATTCAGCGATCCCCGGGAGCAGCGTGATCACATGGCTGCTGCGTTCCGGCGCGAAGATCCTCCGCTATGTCCTGGTATCGGGCTTTCTGTTTGCCGGGTTCCTCCTGCTTTACAGCCGGCTGCCCGCAAAAAAGCGCAAGGCTTCGGCCCAGTGGCCCGGCGCGCTCTTCAGCGCCGTTTCCTGGGTGGGCTTTTCGTGGATCTTTTCGGTCTACGTCTCACTTTCCGATAAGTTTGGTGCGTACGGATATATCGGAACGATCATGGTCGCCATGATGTGGATCTATTACTGTATGATGTTCCTTCTTATCGGCGGATGCATCAATGTATACTTTGAGAAGCGGAGAGCAGGAGAAGCGGAAGCGACCTGACAAAAGCGCAAAGAAAAGAAAAAACACCCGGGATCCGTAAGATCCCGGGTGTTTGCATCGGAGCGACAAGAATCGAACTTGCGGCCTCCTGAACCCCATTCAGGCGCTCTACCAAACTGAGCCACGCCCCGATTGCCAAACA
>CADCQD010000203.1 GCA_902803485.1 uncultured Eubacteriales bacterium
CTAAAGGAAGCGGAACAGCTGGATCAGGCCGGAGCCCGCTTTGCGGAACATCTCTGGGGTGTTTCTTCCGGCCGGTTTGACGACCGGGAACTGAAGCGCATCGAGATGCGGATCCGTGTGGAAGAAGACGAAGAATTCATCGTGGGACGGCTGCAGCGGGAAAAACGGAACGGAACGGTGACACAGCTGGACGAGCATACCTGGCAGTTTGCGGCGGAGGTGCTGGACGCGCTGGAGATGCTGCCCTGGATCCGCACATTTACGGGACGGATCGTTCAGCTGGAGTGTTCGGATCCCCAGGTGACCCGGTGGTTTTACGGGGATCTCGCGGAAATGTATGAGATGTATGGACTTGCGGATCCGGACGCGGAACAAAAAATAACAGGTGGATCACTTTGATTTTTAATGAAGTTTACGGTAGTTATTATAATGTGGTGGCTGGCATTCTGGCGGAGGCTGTACAGCGCGGCGTGACCCGGGAGGGGATCCTCAGGATCATTCGTGAAAAGGGGTACCTGGAAAGCGGCATTACCATCCCGAAGGCGCTTGAGCATGACTGGCCGCTTCTCAGGGAGGACGGCAGCACGCCCATCCGGCACGTGCCCACCATGCCATTGACGGATCTGGAAAAACAGTGGATGAAGGCCATCTGTCAGGATCCCAGGGTCAGGCTGTTCGACCCGCCCATGGAGGAGCTTGCGGATGTGGAGCCTCTGTTTGAACAGGATTTTTTCGTCTGGTTCGACCGCTATGGAGACGGAGATCCATTTGAAGACGCGCTGTACCAGGTACATTTCCGGGCGGCGCTTCAGGCGCTCAGAGAGAAAAGATGGCTTCAGATCACCTATCTCGGGAAGCGGGGCCTGCATCAGCAGGCGTTTTTTCCGGAGCGGCTGGAATATTCCGGCAAGGATGACAAATTCCGGCTGATCGCCCGCGCGGGTTCCGGGACCGGGTACGTCATCCGTATGTCCGCCATCAGGGAGATCGCGCCGATGGGAGCAGCGGGACCTACAGATGTGGAAGATCAGAATACCGGCAGGACGCGGGCTTCCATGCAAAATGAAAAGAAACTTGTGGTACTGGAACTCATTGACGAACGAAACGCCCTGGAACGCGCGATGATCCACTTCTCCGATCTGGAAAAGGAGACTGAGAAGCTGGATCAGGATCACTACCGGATCCGGTTATATTACAGAAATACGGATGAAACGGAGATCCTGATCCGGGTGCTGTCCTTCGGACCGAAAATCAGAGTCACCGCACCGGAAGAATTTATCGGCCTCGTCAGAGACCGGCTGGAAAAACAGAAAAGATCTGGATAGAAAAAGTTGCGAAATTCCGTGTTCGCAACTTTTTTTCCATGATTCCCTTGTTTCTTCCTGATATGATAGGGCCATGAAAAGCGCAGACAGCAATTCACCGGTTGATCACTGCAGGCCTTCATTGGAAGCTGCCTGCGGAAAACGAGTTCGAATCTCGAAAGCGCTTTGATAAAGGTGCAGACAGCAATTCCATTTTTGAATCCAAACAAAGACGCACCTTGTTTTTTACGGAACAGAAAAAGAGCACGATCGCCTGGGAAAGGAGGGAGAATTTGATGCTTGAGATGTTGAAAAGAGAAGCAAATATTACTTATACTGAAAACGGAGCTGTGACTTATGAAAGCACCGGCTCGGATTGTCTGGATCTGTTCGCGGGCATCGGAGCCCTTCGCGCAGCACCGGATGATCAGATCGTCACGCGCTTTATGCGGGCGTACGCGGAGAACGCGGATCTTGCGGTGAAGACGCTGTTCTTTGCCCGGGATATCCGCGGCGGCCTGGGTGAGCGCCGGACGTTCCGCGTGATCCTGAGATATCTGGCGGATCATGAACCGGTATCTTGCCGGAAGAACCTGGCTCAAGTGGCTGAGTTCGGCCGTTTCGATGACCTGCTTTGCCTTTTTGGCACGGCATGCGAGGCGGATATGCTGGCAGTGCTGAAGGCGCAGCTTTTGAGGGATCTGGCTGCCGTAAACGAACGGGCTTCCCGCGCGCTGACGGAGCAGGATCCCGGAAACATGCCGTCTCTGTCCCTTCTCGCGAAGTGGCTGCCGTCGGTAAACGCCTCCAGCCGGGAAACGGTGCTTCGGGCGAAGAAGACGGCCCGGGCGTTCGGCATGACGGACGAGGAGTACCGGAAGACGCTGGCCCGCCTCCGGGCGGAGCTCAGGATCCTGGAGAATTATCTCCGGGAAAGGGATTATTCGTTTGATTATGAAGCACAGCCTTCAAGGGCACTCCTGAAGTACCGGGCGGCGTTTCTGAGAAACGATCCGGACCGGTACAGGGATTTCCTGAACCGCGCGGCGATGGATCCTTCCGTAATGCACACGGGAACATTGGCGCCTTATGACATTATTGCGCCTGTGATCGCCGGCCGCGGCAGGAGGGTGTTTTCTGAAGATGAGCGCAGGAGCCTGGACGTGACATGGAACGCGCAGGAAGACTTTACCGGCAGTGAAAACGCGCTCGTGGTGGTGGATGGTTCCGGTTCCATGTACGCATACGGTGATCCGTGCCCGGCAGCAGTGGCTCAGTCTCTGGGTATATACTTTGCCGAGCGGAATACCGGAAGGTTTCACAACCACTTTATTACCTTCTCCCATGATCCGCATCTGGTGGAGGTGAAGGGCCGGGATATTGTGGACAAGGTCCGGTATTGTATGAGATATAATGACGTGGCCAATACGGATCTCGCGAAGGTTTTCGGCCTGATCCTGAGGACCGCTGTAAAGAACCGGCTGCCGCAGGCTGAAATGCCCGCAAAGCTCTACATTATTTCCGATATGGAATTCGATTGCTGCTGCACGCATGCGTCTCTGACGAATTTCGAATACGCGAAGCAGCAGTACGCGTCCTGCGGATACCGGCTGCCGCAGGTAGTATTCTGGAACGTGCAGAGCAGGAACCGCCAGCAGCCCGTGACGATGAACGAGCAGGGCGCGGTGCTGGTATCCGGCGCGAGCCCGGCGGTGTTCTCCATGCTGAGGTCAGATACATTGGATCCGTACTCTTTCATGATGCAGGTGCTGGGGGCAGAGCGGTATACGGGAATCACGGCATAAGGAAGTGATATATATGTTTGAGATTAAAGGAAAGATCAATACGGCAATATGCTATGCCACGGTGGTGGAGGATGAAGCCATTGAGCAGATCCGCCGCATGTGCGACTATCCGCTGACCGAGGGCAGCAGGATCCGCATCATGCCGGACGTGCATGCCGGTGCCGGCTGCACGATCGGGACCACCATGACCATCATCGACAAGGCTGTGCCGAATGTGGTGGGAGTGGACATCGGCTGCGGGATGTATACCGTGCGGCTCGAGGAAAAAGAGATCGATTTCGAAAAGCTGGATGCGGCCGCGCATTACATCCCCTCCGGACACAATGTCTGGGAGGGCCGGATAGAACGCTTTGATTTAACCGGGCTGCGGTGCTACCGCAGCCTGAAGGATGCGCGCCGGCTGGAGAGAAGCCTGGGTACCCTGGGCGGAGGAAACCATTTCATCGAAGCAGACAAGGCCGCCGATGGCACGCTGTATCTGGTGATCCATTCCGGCAGCCGGAATCTGGGAAAGCAGGTGGCGGAGATCTACCAGCGGCTGGCGGTGGACCTGGACAAGGGAATCGGCGAGTACCTGGAGGCCAGGGATGAGATCATCCGGACCTACAAGGAACAGGGCCGGAAGTCCGAGATCCAGGCCGCGCTGAAGGCACTGAAGTGGAAGAAGGAAATGCAGGAGCCTGAGACGCCTGCGGACTTATGCTGGCTGTACGGAAAGTATCTGGAGGACTACCTGCATGACGTGGAGATCTGCCAGAGCTTCGCCCGGAGAAACCGGGAGCGGATGGCGGAGATCTTACTGGAGCGGGCGGGGCTGACTCCCGCGGAGTCCTTTCACACCATACACAACTATATCGACACCCGGGAAATGATCCTGCGGAAAGGCGCGATAGCCGCTCATGAAGGCGAGAAAGTGCTGATCCCCATCAATATGCGGGACGGATCTGTTCTGGCTGTCGGAAAGGGCAACCCGGAATGGAACTGGTCCGCGCCTCACGGCGCCGGACGCATCATGTCCCGTACGGCAGCCCGGAACGGCCTCAGCCTGGAGGAGTACCGGGAAACCATGAAGGATGTGTATACCACATCTGTGAACGAGAATACACTGGACGAGGCACCCATGGCCTACAAGTCTCTGGCGGACATCATCGATGTGATCCGGGATTCGGTGGATGTGGTGGAAGTGCTGAAGCCGGTCTACAACTTTAAAGCCTCTGAATAACGGGGGTGGACAGGGGGACGGTGGCCAGGGGCAGCCAGGGGGACGGTTCTCTTGGCTTTAAGAGCCAAGAGAACCGTCCCCCTGGCTGCCCCTGGCCGCTTACCTGCTTATTGACAGATATGCTATGATATAGGTGTAATTATGTGATAAATAACGCGGAACGGATCCGATGATTTCCGGAGGGATGTATGGAGCATTATATAGTGACAGGGATGAGCTGCGCGGCGTGCCAGGCGCGGGTAGAGAAGGCGGTGTCCGGAGTGCCGGGCGTGACTTCCTGTGCAGTCAGTCTGCTGACAAATTCCATGAGCGTAGAGGGAACGGCTGCGAGTGACGCGGTGATCCGGGCGGTGGAGAAAGCAGGATACGGCGCGTCTCTAAGGGGAGCTGCGTCCAGACAAACCGGCGCGGAGGAAGGCCTTGCGGATACGGAGACTCCGAAACTCCGCAGGCGCCTGATCTCTTCCCTGGTTTTCCTTTTGCTGCTCATGTATATTACTATGGGCCATCATATGCTGGGATTGCCGGTGCCGGCGTTCCTTGAGCATGACCATCTGAGCCTGACGCTGATCCAGCTGCTGCTGTCCGCGGCGGTTCTTGTGATCAACCAGAAGTTTTTTATCAGCGGCACCAGGTCGCTTTTTGGCGGCGCGCCGAATATGGATACGCTGGTGTCTCTGGGATCCGCGGTATCTTTCCTTTGGAGCGTTTATATTTTCTTCCGGATGTGCGGCATGATGACCCGCGGCGCGGACAGCATGTCCCTGATGGATATGTATCATAATGAATTATATTTTGAGTCGGCAGCCATGATCCCGGCGCTGATCACGGTGGGAAAGCTTCTGGAGTCCATCTCCAAAGGCCGTACCACCAGCGCGCTTAAGAATCTGATCAAACTGAAGCCGGAAAAGGCGCGGCTGATCCGTGACGGCGTGGAAACGGAAGTGGATACGGATGAGGTCCGTCCCGGCGATGTTTTCGCGGTGAAGCCGGGGGATCGTGTGCCGGTGGACGGCATCGTGCTGGAGGGTCAGAGCGCCATCGATGAATCCGCCCTTACCGGTGAATCTGTTCCAGTGGATAAAGCGGCCGGAGACCGTGTAAGTGCCGCGACCATCAACCGCAGCGGGTATATCCGCTGCCAGGCGACCCGGGTGGGCGAGGATACGACCCTCAGCCAGATCATCCGCATGGTTTCGGATGCCGCGTCCACCAAGGCGCCCATCGCGCGGATCGCGGATAAGGTTTCGGGGATCTTTGTGCCGGCGGTGATCGGTATCGCGGTTATCGTGATCATCGGATGGCTCTTAAGCGGCGCCTCTCTGGGAGACGCTTTGGCCCGGGGTATTTGCGTGCTGGTTATTTCCTGCCCCTGTGCTTTAGGCCTGGCCACCCCTGTCGCGATCATGGTAGGCAATGGCCTGGGCGCCAGGAACGGCATTCTCATTAAGACCGGCGAAGCTTTGGAGACGATCGGCAAGATCGATACCGTTGTTCTGGATAAGACCGGAACCGTGACCGAAGGCACCCCGGTGGTGACTGACGTAGTAACGGCGCCGGGGGTCAGCGAAGAACTTCTTTTTGCGCGCGCGCTGGCAATGGAGCAGAAGAGCGAGCATCCATTGGCGAAAGCGGTCATGACGGAAGGCGGGCTCCGGGGGATCCGGGCAGAAGAAGTCACGGGATTCCGCGCGCTTCCCGGAAACGGCATCGAGGCCATGCTTCATGGAGCGAAATTGAATGCCGGAAATCAGACGTATATGGCTGAGGTACTGGAAACTGCCGGCGATGATCTGTTCGCTGCCGGCGGACGGATGGCGGAGGAAGGCAAGACGCCTCTTTACTTCGCGGAGAACGGGAAACTGCTCGGGATGATCGCTGTAGCGGACGTGATCAAGAAGACTTCTCCCCAGGCCATTCAGGACCTGAAAAACCTGGGCATCCGGGTAGTAATGCTGACAGGAGACAATGAAAAGACGGCAGCCTATATCGGCGCGCAGGCAGGCGTGGACGAGGTGATCGCGAATGTGCTGCCGGATCAGAAGGAAGCAGTCATCCGCAGGCTTCAGGAATCCGGCAAGGTGGCCATGGTGGGCGACGGCATCAATGACGCGCCGGCGCTGACCCGCGCGGATGCGGGCATCGCCATCGGCGCAGGCACAGACGTAGCCATTGACAGCGCCGGGATCGTCCTGGTGAACAGCGGCCTGGAGGATGTGGCCGCCGGTGTGCGCCTGGGACGCGGCACCCTCAGGAATATCTACGAGAACCTGTTCTGGGCCTTTTTCTATAACGTGATCTGCATTCCGCTGGCGGCCGGTCTGTACGGGCTGAAGATGAACCCCATGTTCGGCGCGGCAGCCATGAGCCTTTCCAGCGTGACGGTCTGTCTGAACGCGCTGAGGCTGAATCTGCTGAAGATCCGGGACCGTTCCCATGACAGGCCCAGAAAGCAGTGGCCTGGAAAAAAGAAGGAAGCAGTCATGGATAAGGCAGGACCTTCGGCCGGTACCGCAACGATCCTGGTGGAGGGTATGATGTGCAATCACTGTGAAGCTGCTGTAAAGAAAGCCTTGGAGGGCCTCAGCTGCATCCGGTCCGCAAAGCCGGATTTCACTACGGGGGAAGTTCTGGTAGAGCCGGCCGGTGAGCTGAAGATCCCGGCCATTAAGAAAGCGATCAAAGGAGCAGGATATCAATTTAAAGAACTGCGTATGTAATTTTGATCTGTTTTTGACGTCAATATCATCCTGAACGGGAGGACAGAAATGAAAATGAAACGGCAGAGACTCCTAGAAATGATGATCAGTATGCTGCTTGCGGCAGTGCTCGCGGTCAGCGCTTCAGGCTATACAAAGGTATTCGCGGCTGAAGACGAACAAAACTCAGCAGATGAAGATGAGCAAAGCGCAGCGGCAGAAGACGGGCAGGATGCGGTGGCCGAAGAAGGACAGGACGCAGCGGAAGACGGGCAGGATTCAGCTGTCCCGGATCCGGCCCAGGTCGTTTACGCGATCGCCATGAAGGAAATGAAGGAATTCCGGGAGGGTGTCACGGATAAAACGGTCCGGCTGTTTATCGATAATGATGAGGTGGTTACGCTGGCTGCGGACTACAGCAGCAGCCTGGAAGGCGCGGAGCTTACTGCCCGGATCTGGTCTGTTTCTTCTATGGAGGATTCCCCGGAACGGATCGCGCAGCTTCTGATGATCGCGGTGAATAACGCGTCCGGAAGCTACGGTGCGGATGCTGTGGCTGCGGCCACCATTGTCCGGAGACTGAATATGGACAACAGTTATCCTTATTCCTGGGAAATGGAGGGTGACCGGTGTTATTTTGCCGAGATCTCTGATCCGGAGCGTGTCCGCGCAGTCCTGGTCTGCTATTTTAACGATGACGGCGCCATCCAGACGTCAGCTATGCCCATGCTGGGCGGGATGACGTTTGATTTTGAAAGCGCGTATCCCTTCATGGAAAGCTGGAAAGTACAGGAGCATTCTGTGGATCCACTGGCGCTTCTTGTCCCGATGAATACGGAAAAGACGCTGGATGAGTACATGCTGGAGATGACCGGGCGTGTGGCGGCTGCCGCGGATCCGGACCGCCTCAAGGAGATGCAGGTGCCGGAGGCGCTTCTGCCCTACTGCGAGAAATGCAGAGTTTTCGCGGAAGAACCCTATGCGGTGCTTGGGTGGAAGTCCACAGAGATCGGTTCACTGTTCCTGTCCATGGCGGCATCGGAGCTGGGAGAGACGTTAAGCAGCGATCTGCAGAAGGTGATGGACCAGTACGTTCTGAGCATCGTGGGAGGCACCATGATGAACAGCTCGCTGGGGGCGGAGCCGCTGGCCGCGGGGAGCCTGCTCAGCGTATCTTACGCGGTATCCGGACCTGAAGCAGAGGATACCTTCCGCTGGTATTATTATGAAACAGAAGACGGCGCACCTCTGGTGTGCGCCGTCAATATCGTCCATAATGGGAATGACTGTTATGATCTTTCCGCAAGCCCGGTATTCGACACGGAAACCGCAGCCCGTGTGCTGGCGGGAGTCCGCGCAGGCGGAGAAGGCGGGGTTTCTGAAGGCGGGGATACGGACGTATTCGCGCAGCTTCTCATCAACAGCGCGGAAGAGATCGAGCTCCGGCCATAAATCCGGTATAC
>CADCQD010000204.1 GCA_902803485.1 uncultured Eubacteriales bacterium
AAGGCCCAGTGGTTCAGTTGGTTAGAACGCCGCCCTGTCACGGCGGAGGTCAGGGGTTCGAGTCCCCTCTGGGTCGCTTTTTTGTTTTTCCTGGAATATTCCAAGAGAAGCAAAAATGAAATATGGGGTCTTAGCTCAGCTGGGAGAGCACCTGCCTTACAAGCAGGGGGTCACAGGTTCGAGCCCTGTAGGCCCCATATTCTGATAACGCGGGGTAGAGCAGTCTGGAAGCTCGTCGGGCTCATAACCCGGAGGTCGGGAGTTCAAATCTCCCCCCCGCTACTTTTTCATACCAGTGTAATTGCAGAAGAAAGCATTTACGCTGGTTTTTTTAATTCCAGAATTATCCTAAGGGGGACCGTGCGAAGCATGGTGAAATCTTTAGGATGCCTAAGGGGGACCGTGTTCTCCTTATCGCAAAAGTAAGCTTTGGATATAATGGGTATATCAAAGAATAATGGAGGAAAAGAGATGTATTGTCCCATGTGCGGAAAGAGTATTTCCGATAAGAGCAGGTTCTGCCCCTATTGCGGGGCAAAGATCAGGAAGATCGGACTGATCGAAGGCCTATGGCTGGACAGATCAAAAAGGAAATGGCTTTTGGCGATTGGCGCGGGTGTGATCGTCCTCGCGGTCGTTTTGATTATTGTTCTGAGCAGCGGCGGGAAAAATGCGGAAAACGCTGAGCTTCCGGAATCCCGTGCGGAAGAGTCCCGCGCGGCGGATAAATCTTCCGGAGGGAAAGCCGTTGCCGGACTGACTGAAACAGAGCCCCGGAAAGACGCTGCCGGAGAACTGCCGACTGCAGAGCCGGAGACCGTACCAGTTACGGAAGAGCCTGAGGCGGTTCTTTCTTCAGAAGATACAGCTCACGTGACAGTTTCCGGGGATGAAGATCCTGCCCGGACAGAGGACGATACCCAGACGGACGACTATACTCAGACAGATGCTTATCAGACAGCATACCGGGAAACGTGGAACAGCATGGAGGGTATTATCGCGGATTACTGGGAGGGCGGTGATGAGATCGACCGGGCAATCGCGGATCTTCAGGGTTCCACAGAGAAGTTTTATACTGCGCTGAAGAGGCTGGACCCGGAAATCTATGATTACGCCTCCGAATCCATCGCGCTGGATCACGCGGATTCTCTTCTGGAGTATCATCTGATCGATCAGGGACTCAGTAATACCGTATTCGCGGACAATGAACTCGGACGGCAGCTCCGGGACATCGGGGAACGTGCTTTCCTGGGACTGCTGGAAGGCCTGGTCCGGATCGGAGATAATGGCGGAAATGGAAGTGACGTCCTGATCGCGGTCGCCGTAAATGGGGATTATGCGCTCGTGCGGACCAAGGGAACGGTAAATACGATCTTATATAAGATGGACGTTGACAGCGGATACAACCTGGTAAAGCCCGCACTGGAGGACTACCGGCAGAAGCTGGAGCCGCTTTGGAATAAGGTTTTTGAGGAGACGATGCAATCCATTGATCGGCAGGACGCGAAGCAGAGAGCGGCGGCGGATGAGCTTGATCATACCCTGAGAGGAATTGAAGCGGCGCTTGACGACTATGAACTTCAGTGGGATACGGAGCGCAGCGCATGGACCTCCGCGTTTTTCCGTGAAGTCGGCATGGAGACAAAGGACGTAAAAACAGAGGACGGGGAGAAATACGTCTACTGCATCATCGACAAGGACGGGAAATGTTACGGCAGGTTCCTGCATGGATCTGTGGAAGAGTATGATGGCGGGCCTTCTGCGTGGATCGGAAGCGATGGGTTATGCAAGCTGTCAAATCCGTTCCGGATCAGGGATATCTCGGGAGAGATCCTTTTCGATAAAACCGGAGACGGAAACTATATTTTCACGGGAACCGGGCAGGTGCTTCTTCAAACAGAGAAAAACGATTTTGATCATGGGGAGTACTCCGTTCTTGAACTGGTATCTCTGGACGGAACAACACAGGAGCTGATGAGCGGCAGGATCCTGGATCAGCATGACTATTATCATCCGCTGGATCTGGAGACCTGGTATCAGTCCGTGGATGGCAGCGGGATCTGGTATGTGGAGTATGTCCCCCTCGAAATGGAGGAGGCTGTTCGTGTAATCGTGGAACTGGATTCCGGAAAGGTCATCCCCTGGGAGGAGTGGAATGAAGAACATCCCTATGAGGAAAAGAAAAACTATGTTTCTTACCGTTTTATCCGGCTGAACGATCATTATATTTTTGATACCGCGGAGGATGAGGTCTATGAACACGTTACTTCTGAGACCGGTATCGCCTGCGGGACGGGTGTTGATCCCGAAGAGAGCAATGAAGTGCTTGAATCGGAAAAACCCGTGGTGAAACTGGATGCCGGCGGAGGAACGAAAGAGATCTTCTATGCCGACGGCTATTACTGGGTACTCTCGGAAACCGGGTACTATTATGTGATGAATGATACCTTCGACAGGATCATTGAACCTGTTCGCATCAGTGACAAAAAGAGCTTTTACGCGTTCACGCCTTACGGCATCCTGCTGAGAGAGGAATCCGGGGAACTGGGGCAGTATGATATGGAAGGACAGCTGGTCTTAACATTCCCGGCAAACTATGTGTATGGTTTCATTGGCGGCCGTTATGCCAAAGACTGGGGCTATTATGCAAATCCGAACCGCAGCGACTATGACATGAGCTACAATCTGAACACGCGGGAAAGGATGTACCTGTCTTTTGACGCAGAGTGATCCGGAAAGCAGCTTCTAACGGTTCCTGCCATAATCAGAAAATAATCTGCGCAGATAATAAATTTTGAGAAATAATATATATGTGAATGGATCGGACAGGGAAGCCAGGCTTTCCTGTCCGATTGTGACAGGAAGGAGATAAGAAAAGTTTGGATCGCAGGTTTTTTATTCTGGCAAGAAACATACATCGCTGCTACTGCGCTTATTGCGGAAAGATACAGCTGCAGGACCGATACAATTATAAAAAGCACGGAAGCATCTGTGGTTTTACAGATGATGACAATTTTACTCCTGTACGTGAGGGTATAACGTATGGATACCGTTTGGAAAAAGCGGGGCAGAAGCTTCGTTTCTCTGTCTGCATTCCGAGGCTGATCCTTCGTCCCGGCTTTTCCGACCGTTATAAGGGCGGATGCTGGGACTGTGTTTTTGAAGCGGAACTTTCAACGGCACAGAAGGAAGTGGAGATCCTCAGGAATGATACAGACAGGGGTTTTGACGCGTGGATCGCGCTGGCGGATAAAGGAGAACTTGAGCGTATTCAGAAAGCACCTGACCGTGAGGTGATCCGCAGCGTTTTCCCCGGCGTTTTAGACATATGGAATCTGCGGATGTTCGTCAGCATTTACCGGAATAAGGGATACCGCTATGTCCCCCTGCTTTCGGAGGAGACCGCCTGCCGGCTGGTGGAACAGGGGATCCGGGATGTGAAGACGGAAAACGCGGTTCCTGAAGAAAAGAAGGAGGATCAGCTGTACTGCCGGGCGTCGCTTTTGGCGGAAAAGTCTACCGGCGCGAAAATTCTTCGGCTGATCGCGGTTTCTGAAAGCGGTACAGCCGGGTTTCTGTTTTCCAGGAAATACTATGTGTATGCATATCAGGGACAGCAGGATCTCCGCAAGCTGTTTTCGATGAAGATGCAGCTGGATGTGAGGTCCAGGAAAGTCATACATCACTTTGCCCAGGTATATCCCGGGTATTACCTGAAAGAATACATGGAGAATGACAGTACCGGCAATATACTGATTCCCCTGCTTGCGCCGGACTATCATATCTTATATGAACTGCTGGCGAAAGCCGGCCTCGCTGGTATAGCCTGCCACGCGGAACTGTCCGTGTTTGATCAGCCGCCGGAGGAGATCAGAAACCTGAATGAAACCTTTGGAATCGCAGTAAGTGTTCTGCGGCGGCTGGATCGTGAGGCGGTCTCCGACAGGAACATTGAGACCATCCGGCAGGTATACAGAAGCGATGCTTCATATCTTGATTTCAAGAGACTTTATGCCTCAATGCTGAGTTTTTTATACGATGTGGACCCGACACATGTTATTCACATGCGCCGCCGCATGGAATGGGGAGAACATCTGACGAAGCAGCAGAGGCTTCGGATATTACGTCACCTTGAGGCGCATCCGGATATCTCATACGCCCTGTACCGCGACTATTTGTCACTTCGTTATTATGAAAACAACAACGAATTCGGACTGACTCCGGAGAACCTCCGGGCAGCGCATGACGCCTTGGTGGATCTGCAGAAACGGAGACAGGATATGGATAAGCCGGAACAATTCAAACAGCAGCTGGCGAGGCCGGAATACCGGCGGCTTGCGACAGATTCCTGTGAGGAAGACAAAGAATCATTCGGTGAGGAGGAGTTCCTGATCCGTCTTCCGAGCCACAGCGACGATCTGTACACGGAAGGTGCTGCCATGCATAACTGTGTGCGGATCTATACGGATGACGTCTGCCGGGGATCGACAAGGATCGTCTTTTTGAGAAAGAAAAACCAGCCGGAAAAATCTTTTGGTACCATCGAAGTCAGTTCGGATAACTGCCTGATTCAGGCAAAGGCGTTTGCGAACCGTCATCTGGACAAATCAGCGCAGCGTTTTGTGAGAAAATGGGTGAAGGTGAAAAATCTGAAGATCGTTACCAGGGATCTGTCGGAGACCGCGGGGGAAGACAGCCGTAACCCGTGAGACATGAAAAAAACGCTGCAGATATGCGGTTGACGGATGATTTTTTTCCTGCTAAAGTCATAATTAACCGGAGAATCATATGGACGCTGATCGTCCTTGGAGTCGTGCCGGGGATCGTTTTCAACAACCGGGGGCTCCCCGGCCGGCTGCCGGCGGTCGCGAACCTGGAATATTCGTTTGCCGTGTTCCGGTTTAAGCAGGTGCAGTCGGGAATGCTGTCGTTGCAATAACAACGACGGTTTCACTGATCAGTGAAAAAATGGCGGCCGTGAAAAATGCGGCCGGGAAGGAAGGAGTAGGGAATGGAGAAATTTGAGGCCAGTTTTGAGTCTTTGCGCACTCATGATTATCCGGAATGGTTCGTGAACGCGAAATTCGGGATCTGGAGCCACTGGGGCCCGCAGAGCGTGCCGATGTACGGAGACTGGTACGCCAGAAACATGTATATTCAGGGAACGCCCCAGTATCTGTATCATATCAGGCATTACGGGCATCCGTCGAAATTCGGTTATAAAGATATCTGCGCCTTGTGGAAGGCGGAAAACTTTGACCCGGACGCCCTGATGGACCGGTATGTGAAAGCCGGCGCGCGGTATTTTGTGGCGCAGGCCATGCACCATGACCATTTCTACAACTATGATTCAGCCATCAACCCCATGAACAGCGTCCAGGTGGGGCCGCACAAGGATATCTGCGCCTTATGGAAGGCGGCTGCGGAAAAGCACGGCCTGCGCTTCGGCCTGTCGGAACATCTGGGAGCATCTTTTTCCTGGTGGCGCGTGAATAAAGGCTGTGATTCCTGGGGTCCCTATAAGGGCGTTCCTTATGACGGCAATGATCCCGCGTACCGGGATTACTACTATGATAATTACGAACATGGCAGCGGACAGGAGCTGAGTCCCTGGTATACACCGAATCAGAAATTCCATGAGTACTGGAAAAACAGCATTTTTGAACTGATCGATAAGTTCGCGCCGGATTTCCTGTATTCGGACGGTGCTCTGCCCTTCAATGAGCAGTGGCTTGAGGATGATCTTCCCTATGTGCTGGACGAACGGTACCGTGAAGGGCTGGAGGTCGCCGCGCGTCTCTATAACAAATCGATAGAGCTGCATGGGAAAAACCAGGCGGTCTATACACAGAAGTGCCGCTATCCGGACGTTTACCGGATCGGTGTGCTGGATATGGAGTGCAGCGTGCTGGACAGCGCGTCGGAGTACCCGTGGCAGACAGACACCTCCATCGGCGACTGGTTCTATGACGTAAGAAGCGTATACAAGACACCTCGGGAGATCATCGACACCCTGGTGGATATCGTTTCGAAAAACGGCTGCCTGCTGCTGAACATCCTGCAGAAGCCGGACGGGACCATTGACGACGAAGCCGGATATATCCTGGATGAGCTGGGTGACTGGTTCCGGGTATGCGGCGAGGCCATCTATGACACGCGTCCCTGGAAGACCTGTATGGAAGGACCGACCCGGGTCAGCAGCGCGACGTACGCGGATAAGTCGAACATCCCGTGGACGGAAGCGGACGTACGTTATACATGTAAAGATAAGACTGTTTACGCGATTCTGATGGGAGCGAAACCGGGACAGCCGGTGATCCTCAGGAGCTTCAATGAAGGTGAAGAGATCCGGAACGTCCGGCTGCTGGGCGCGGGCAATGTACCGTTTGCGCATCAGTTCGGCATACTGACCGTGAAGCTTCCGGATGAACTTCCGAGCGGATATGAGAACTGTTTAGCTGTGGACCTGGTCTAAATATTATCCTAAGGGGGACCGAGCGAAGCACGGTGGATGCCTTAGGATGCCTAAGTGGCGAACGAATTAAAAAGAAACGCGGAGCGTTTCTAAACAAACTATATAAAAGAAAAAGAGGGAACAAATGAAAAGAGCAGCAGGAATTCTGCTTCCTGTGGCATCGCTGCCATCGAAGTACGGGATCGGCGCGTTTACAGAGGAAGCATATGATTTTGTACGTTTTTTAGCAAAAGCGGGGCAAAGCTACTGGCAGATCCTCCCGCTGGGGCCCACGGGCTACGGAGATTCGCCGTATCAGTCATTTTCCACATTTGCCGGCAATCCGTATTTTATCGATCTGGACGTCCTGGTGGATATGGGCCTGCTGACGCATGAAGAGATCTTGAATACGGATCTCGGATCTGACCCGGAACGTGTGGATTATGAAAAGATCTATTACGGAAAAAACGCCCTGCTGAAAAAAGCCTTCGACCGCTGTACCCGGGAGCTATCCGGCTACCAGGCATTCGAAGAGGAAAACGCGTACTGGCTGGAAGATTACGCGCTGTACAGTGCCATCAAAGAGTATTACGGCAGCGTCAGTTTCCTGGAGTGGCCGGAGGAAGTACGGAAACGGGACAAAGAGGTACTGGACCGGTTCCGGGATGAGCTTTCGGACGTCATCGGGCTGTACAAATTCCAGCAGTATTTGTTCAGCGTCAAATGGAAGGGCCTGAAGGATTACGCGAACCAGCTGGGGATCCGGATCATCGGCGATCTCCCGATCTACGTGGCGCTGGACAGCGCGGATACCTGGGCGCACCCGGAGCTCTTTCAGCTTCAGAAGGACGGCCTGCCGGAGGCTGTGGCCGGCTGCCCGCCGGATGCCTTTGCGGCAGATGGCCAGCTGTGGGGAAATCCGCTCTATGACTGGGAATATCATGAAAAGACCGGATACGCCTGGTGGATGCAGCGGATCGGAAAAGCGCTGGAACTGTATGACGTTGTCCGGATCGACCACTTCCGCGGTTTCGACAGCTACTATTCCATTCCCTACGGAGACAAGACCGCGGCAGGCGGGCACTGGGAGAAAGGTCCCGGAAAGAGCCTGATCGACTGCATTAACAGGACCTATGGCCCGGACCGGATCATTGCGGAAGACCTGGGATATCTGACCGATTCTGTACTGGAACTGGTGCAGCACAGCGGTTATCCGGGCATGAAGGTGATCCAGTTCGCCTTTGATTCCCGGGAAGCCGGCAACTATCTGCCGCATAATTATGATAAGAATACCGTGGTGTATACCGGCACCCATGACAATGATACCATGGCCGGCTGGTGTGCGAACGTGGACCGGGAAGATTACCGGATGGCGCAGAAGTACATGGATTTTACAGATGAAACTCTGCCGGACGGCCATCCGGAGAAAAAGTTTATCCGGCTCGTTTTGGGCGCGGTATCAGACACCGCCATTATACCGATGCAGGACTACCTGGGCCTCGGGTCTGAAGCCAGGATCAATACGCCCTCCACGCTGGGAACCAACTGGCTGTGGCGGATGAAGAAAGGTGTGTTAACAGACGCGCTGGCAGAAGAGATCCTCGAACTGACCAAACTGTACGGACGGGCATAATGTTTGTGTGGCTGTGGCGG
>CADCQD010000205.1 GCA_902803485.1 uncultured Eubacteriales bacterium
CCCTTCCGATCAAAAAATCCAGGAATGGATTGACTGGGCAACAGAAAAAGCAGACTGGTTCGATCCTTCCGTTGCTCGCGAAGATCCAGCACTGGGAATACGTGATCATGGATCGCCGCCTGAGAGAAAAAAACTGGAGCATCTCTGGTCCATCGCTTGGCTGAAGTAACCATCAGCACGAAGAACGGAAGCCGGCCGGAGGCGATACATCAAAACAGATCTGTTGATGTGATCTGATTCCCTGAACCTTATACATCATTCAAAGAGCGTCACCGCCCATGCGCGCATGGAACAGTGACGCTCTCTTTTTATTCAGGCTGAACGGACAAAATGTCAGAACAGGCGGCTGATATAGTCCGCCAGGGCCTGGCGGTCATAGAAATTCTCGTAGGACATGATGATGAAGTCCGGCTGCACTCCCTGGTCCACGTCGTAATACGCGCCGTTTTTCAGGAAGGAGATTCGGGTGTTGCCGGAAATCTGGAAGCTGGTCCCCCAGGCGGTGGTCATGGGCAGGACCACGCAGCTGCCGCCGCCGGTGACACGGCCCAGCAGGGTCACCCAGCCGTCCTCCTTGAAGGCCCATGGCACAAGGTTGCCGCAGGAGAAGGACACCGGAGAGGTCAGGCAAAAGAGGCGCAGGTGAGAGAGGGTATCCTTTTCGTCATACTGATGATCCAGATTCAGGTCCGCCTGGTAAACCGTGGTGGTTTCGGCGCCGCTGAACGTGTCGTAGGTGGAAACCTGGGCGTTGCCGAGGAACCAGGCGATGGTATAGATCGCGGCCGGGGCATCGCCGCCGCCGTTGATGCTCAGATCCAGCACGACTTTTTTAATGGGGCTGTTTTCCCGGGTGATCATCTGATGCGCCTGTACCAGCAGGCTGATGGTATCCGCCCCGAGACCCGGCGGCTGGCCGGCGGCAGCGGCGGCATAGTAATCGATATTCGTGCTGATCTTGAATTCATCCATCCGGACAAAAGCCGTATCGCCCACTTCGTAATAAGGCTCTGTGGCTTCCGGATACTTCTGGCGCAGCTGGGAGAGCCTGTCCGCCATGCCGGAGTACCGGCTCATGCTGAAACCGCTGCCGGAGGCATTTTCCCCGCCGGAAGACTGCAGATAGGAAGGAGAGATAAAGGCAGAATGTCCGTCGTCCAGATACATCGACACAAAATCGGCGACGGCGGTATCCGCTTCCGCCACGCTTGAGCCGAGCAGCGCCTCATCCAGGGAGGTCTGGGACAGGTACTCGTCAAAGGTCTCAATGTGGTGGACATCCTTGAGGCCGTAGAAGCTGTCCATTTCCAGGAGCAGTTCACGGAAGCCGAACTGGGTCAGTTCCCTGCTGCGCTCTCCCTCAGGCGCGGACGTGTAGATTTTATGCAGCGACTTTTCATACTCTTCCCGGTAGGCTGCGACGACGGCCGTGCCCTCCTCCGTTTCGGCGGCCGCGGCCAGCACGGCCTGGAGGGTTTCCTGCTCGGACAAACCCTTCGCCTCTGCCTGCGCGACCATTTCAGGGGTGACCAGTGCCATCAGGTCATTGGCCATCTCTGCGCCAGGCGTTTTCATAGCCTGTATAGACGCGAGCATCACGCATTCCTGGTTGTAGTACAGCGACAGGTCGTACGGATAAAGCATGAATGCGGAGAGCGTCTGCAAAGGCAGAAGATACTTCCCATCCTGCGCAATCATGGGGATATTGTAGTCGCGGAGACTGACGCCGGCAATTTTGCCGTGTTTGGAGCGGATGGCGATGGCGGCCAGCAGGTTCGGCTGTCCGTTCTGATCCAGAGGGGGAATGGAGGCCAGATCCTGATAAGGGCCGTTGGCTTCCTGGATGAAAGCGCAGTAATCGCTCCAGACGAGGGAGCCGGCCTGGTAATCAACGGTCATGAGGCTGTCGTTCTCGCGGATCAGGGTAAACGTTCCGCCTTCCTCACTGACTTCGGTGTCCAGATGGTAATCGGCATTCATGTCGGGGCTTGCGGCAGGAACAAGATCATTCATCAGTTTGACCCAGTCGGTCAGTTCAGCGTAAGGCAGGTCCTTTACGCCGTCGGCAAAATACAGCGGGAAGCCGTCCGGGCTCTTGTTGCCCGGATTGGCCACATAGAACGGAACGGTCTTCATTTCGATCTGATGGCTGGGGGACTCCGTTTCCAAAGCCGTTTCGGCCGAGGCACAGCCCAGCGCCATGATCAGGACGGTCAGCAGGGATAAGATACGTTTCAGCATGCAATTTGCTCCTTCCATTGGGTGAGTGATGCGAATCCATGAAAGCAATCTGCCGCAGGAATTCATAAAAGTATCATTCGCTGTTTTTTATTTTTCTCCTGCATCAGGCGTTTTATCCGCACCGATGAAAAAAGCCTAAGATGTGTACTCCGTGGGTTCAGCCAAAGAGGACAGGCACCAGGAAGAACCCGAGGATATTGTTGACAAAATGCGGAATGAAGCTGATCAGGCAG
>CADCQD010000206.1 GCA_902803485.1 uncultured Eubacteriales bacterium
AATGTGTTCACAGGCTTCAGCGCGGCCGCAAACTGATAGATCAGCTCCGCGGCGCCATTGCCTAAGAGGATCAGGTCCGGTTCCGTATCCAGAGTCTCTGCCAGACGGTCCCGCAGCTTTTTGCAGTAAGGGTCCGGATAAGCTTCCAGAGACTCCGCCGCCTGCTGTACCGCAGCCTTCACAGACTCCGGAGCGCCCAGAGGATTCACATTGACGGAAAAATCCAGAGTGATCTGATTCCGGTAAATATCACCGCCATGCGTATAAGGAGTATGAAGGATCATACGCCGCTCCCTCCAATGAAAAACAAACAAAGACTGAGCAGTTCGAATACCGCCAGCCAGAATATACTGGTGCCGTACATGAGGCGGCAGCTTCCGCGGACGTCGCCGCGATCAAAGGGCCGGTCCGGGTCCCCCAGGGTGGGTTTGTCATGGATCACGCCGAAATAACTGGCGGGGCCGCCCAGACGGATATGCAGCGCGCCGGCGCAGACGGACTCGGTCTGGGCTGAATTCGGGCTGGCGTGCTTCCGTTTGTCCCGTTTCCAGATCCGGGCCGCGTTTTTCCTGTCATAGCCAAGGATCCCCGCGGACAGGATCATACCCAGGGCAGAAAGCCGCGCCGGAATATAGTTGACCACGTCGTCCAGTTTTGCCGCGCACCGTCCGAAATACAAATACTTTTCATTTTTATATCCCACCATGGAATCCATAGTGTTGATGGCTTTATAAAAGAAACCGCCCACGGGTCCTGCAAGAAACATCCAGAACATCGGCGCGATCACGCCGTCGGAAGTATTTTCCGCCACAGTCTCCACCGCAGCCTTCAGTACCTGCTCCTCCGTCAGCTGATCCGTATCTCTCCCCACCAGCATGCCCACCTGTCTCCGGGCGGCGGGCAGCCCTTCTTCCTCCAGACACTTGACCACTTTCGCGGCCTCCTGCTGAAGACAGCGGGCCGCGAAGATCTGCCAGCACATCATGGTGCAGACCGCGAAATAAAGCAGAAAATGTATATGAAAACAAAGCCAGAGTATCCCGAAAGAAACACCTGCGCTGATCAGGGGGACCATTGCCGCCATCACAGCGCCTGCCGCAAGTTCTCCCCGGCTCGTCCCGGGAAAAAGCTTTCTCAGCCTTTTTTCTGAAAAAGAGATCAGTTTCCCGATCAGAATGACCGGGTGCGGAAGGATCCAGACGGGATCGCCCAAGAGGCAGTCCACGCCAAATCCCGCGAAAACAGCCGCCAGTGTCAAGATCCAGACAAGTCTCATGCGTCCGCTCCTTTCTCCTTTCGGATGTACACATCCGCTTCCCTGATCAGCCCGCCGGCCTCCGCATAGTCCCTGAGTTTCAGATTCGCCTCATTTACTGCGCCAAAAGACCTCGTACAAACGATCACGCTGCCGCACTCCCGGATCAGTGCCTTTGCTTTTTCAATGACGGATCCTTCCGGCAGCTGATACGCAGGAACCGTCACAAGTTCCGAAGCCAGAGCTTTCGCTACCGGCCAGTCCAGGTCATTTTCCTGCAGGATCCCTGCAGCGAAAGAGATGCCGTTCCGCTGAAGCGCCCGGTATACCGGGATGCCGGATCCACCGCCGCCGATCACAAAGACCTTCGGAGTTCCCGGGACAGCTCTCATCTCCAGACTCCCGAAAAGCGCGTTATAACTGCCCTGCTCAATACCGTAAAGAGTCCGGATATAATCATCCTGAAAGATCTCTTCCGGCGTACCGCAGCGGTCCACTCTGTGATCCGCCACACAGACCACCTGATCAGAGACTTTCTGCGCAAGATCCAGTTCGTGAAGAGACATCACGACAGCCATGTGCCTGGAGCGCACCATGGTCTTCAGTACCTCCAGGAGTTCCAGTTTATGGCGGATATCCAGAAACGACGTCGGTTCATCCAGTACCACCACCTCCGGCTCCTGGCAGATGGCCCGGGCCAGAAGCAGCCGCTGCCGCTGGCCGTCACTGATCCTTTGAAAGGGACTTTCCGCGTAATCCTCCGCATGGACCATGCGGATGGCCTCGTCCACCTTCTGCCAGTCCGCCTGTGAAAGGATCCCCAGCCGCCCGGTATAGGGGTACCGCCCGGTCGCGACCACATCCCGGCAGCTCATCAGTTCCGCCCGTATGCGTTCCGTCATCACAATGGCCAGCTTTCTGGAAAGCTCCCTTTCTGTCATCTGGGCAATGGATCTGCCATCGATCACCACGGTACCCGCCAGAAGACGGAGCTGGCGGATCATACTCTTGAGTATGGTGGATTTTCCGGAGCCATTAGGTCCGATCAGGGTCAGGATCTCGCCCCGCCGTACGCCGATCTCTATATTTTCAATTAAAGGAACACCGTCATAACCCACCGTCAGATGCTCGGTTGATATATAATACGCCATACCCTGTTCCTCCGCCTCAAACATGTTCTTTCTGTCTGCGCAGCATGACCAGGATCACTACCGGCGCGCCGAATACCGCCGTCACGGAACTGATGCTCAGTTCCGCGGGCGAGACCACCGTTCTGGCCAGCAGGTCGCAGAACAGACAAAAGACAGCGCCGCCCAGGAAACATGCAGGAACCATGATCAGGGGTTTTGCTGTCTTAAATATGCTGCGGATCAGATGAGGAACCGCAACGCCCACAAAGGAAATGGGACCCGCGAAGGCTGTTACGCAGGCCGAGAGCACGCTGGAAAGCAGGATCAGCAGGATCCGGAATACGCGGATATTGACGCCCATGTTCCGGGCGTATACTTCACCCAGCTGATACGCGCTGATGGGTTTGCTTAACAGGAAGGTGCAGATCAGGGCAGGGATGACTACCGCCGTCATCACGCCCACGTTCTCCCAGGACATGCCGGAAAAGCTTCCCAGGGACCAGTGATGGAGATTAACGATATTGGCATCGTCCGCAAAAGTCACTACAAAATCCGTAATGGCGGAGCAGATATATCCGATCATGACGCCGCCGATGATGAGCAGCGACATCTGCTTTGCTTTCAGTGAAATGGCCAGTACAAAGCCCATAGACATGGAAGCGCCTAAAAATGCCGCCAGGATCAGGGTAAAGGAACCCACTGCGATCCCCCGGCTTAAAAAGCCGATCAGGGTCAGAGAAAGGACGAGCTTCGCGCCGGAAGAAATGCCGAGAATGAAAGGTCCGGCAATGGGATTGGAAAAAAAGGTCTGTAAAAGGAAGCCGGACAGCGCCAGGGCTCCGCCTAAAAGAAGCGCGGAGATGATCCTGGGAAGGCGGATATTCCAGACGATGGCCGCGTTTTCCCCTGTACGGCTGAACAGAATACCAATGATCTCCTTTACCGAAAGATGAACGCTTCCGGCATTGATATTCCACAGGATCAGGATGATGAGTGCCGCCGCCAGGCTGATAAAACCGGCCCATAAGCGAATATGTGTATGTCTTTCCATGTTTCACGTCTCGGTTCTTCTTTTGATCTGGTTCCGTACAAAGTTCTGCTTCCGGAAGGCCGGGGGCTGAACTTCCGGAATTACTGCAGTTGATGGAGGTACGTCAAGGCTCCGTCCTCCGGGACGTCTCCTGTCAGCGCCTTATGGAAATCGATGATCAGCCTGCCGAGTCCCATGGGTTCCTGAAACAGGTTTTTCCCGGTGCACCAGACGTCACCCCTTTGGACCGCCTTAAAATCCGCGAGCAGCGGGCTCTTTGCCAGGAGCTCATCCATTGTACGGATCTCTCCGTCAATGGTGCTGTTATAGATCAGAAGATCCGCGTCCTTCGCGCCGTCATAGAAAGCTTCCATGGTCATATTGACGGTGGAAAGCGCGCTGCCGCTTTCCAGGTCCGG
>CADCQD010000207.1 GCA_902803485.1 uncultured Eubacteriales bacterium
ACGCAGGTACTTTTCCGCGAATTCCGCGGCCCGGTCAAAAGCAACGCACTGAATAAAGTCTGCAGTCTGATCGCCGTTCTGGGAATCAGCACTTCTCCTGCCTCTGCGGTCCACGGCGAGCGTATAGCGCGCGATGGCCATCTGGCGTTCTCCCTGTGAGTAACTGACGTGGGGATCTCTGGTAAGCCTTCCCATCAACATAACTTTATTCATATGTAATACCTCACATTCTTATGCTTCCTGCTTTACGATCAGGAAACGAAGGATCTGCTCCATGATACGAAGATTGGACTCGATCTGTGCGGGCGCATCATGCGGTGCGTCAAAACGCACGATGTAATAGTAACCTTCGCTCATCTTCTGGATCTCGTACGCCAGCTTCTTCTTGCCCCAGTCGACAACTTCAGTGATGTTGCCGCCAAAACGGGTGATATAGCCGGTAACTCTTTCCAGAGCAGCAGACTTTTCGTCATCTTCAAGATTTCCGTTGAAGACAACTACTAACTCGTACTTATTCATCGTTTTCTACCTCCTTTTGGACTCTGGCCCTTCTCTGTTTCAAGAAGAGCAAGGAAATGATATTACATCACGAACGTAAATTATAGCGCATAACGCGAATGAATGCAAGCGTTTTTTTTAGTATTTTATCCGGTATTCCGCCGCATGTTCCGCAGGAGGACCGCAGCGGACACACAGTTGAAAATGTCTGTTGTCTGTGGTATATTATTAAATTAGGAAAATGGTGATTTATGCTTTTTCTTCTTAATATATATGCATACATATGCTTTGCTGTCAGAATGCAGTTGATTTTGAAAGCGGGGAAGGTATGAAAAAAGGTAAAAAAGATATCCTTATGCTGTATCTGAGCTGGCCGTTCATATTAGGGCTGGTCTTTCTTCTTGCGGCTGTATACGGCCTGATCCGGGATCCGAAAACCGGCTTGCTGATGCTTTACGCTGCGGCCGCGTATTATCTTGCCGCGTTCGTTCTCTGGCTGCTGATGAGGAAGAAGCTGAACCGCCGGCTGGTCCTGTTCGGCGCCTCATACGCTCAGGTGCAGAACCAGCTGCTCCGGCAGGTGAGCATTCCTTTTGCCATGTGTGAGGAGGACGGCACGCTGATCTGGAGCAATCCGGCATTTGAACAGCTTTTCCCCGAAAAGCATTCGCTCCTGTCCGCTTTTTTCCCGGAGATGGAGAACGCGGATTTTGCCAGAAAAAGTTCCTATGAGATCAGCTATAAAGACCAGAAATATATATTGAAGGTATCCAGGCTGGAAGCCGATTCGGAATCTCTGAACCTTGTGGGCGGAGCCGGAAAGGATATGCGTCTTTATAATGTGTACCTGGTGGACGAAACCGACCTGGTGTATTACAGAAGGGCGCTGGAAGAAGAGCAGAGCGTCATGATGCTCATCTTTGTCGATAACTATGAAGAAGTGATGGAAAGCGTGGAGTACGTCAGGAGATCGCTTCTGGACGCGCTGATCGAAAGAAAACTGAACCATTATGTGACTTCTTCCCACGGACTGATCCGGAAGATGGAAAAGGACCGGTATCTGGTGGTCATGAAGCAAAAAGACCTGGCAGCGATGGAAGAAGACAAATTCTCGCTCCTGGATGACATCAAGACGGTGAATATCGGTAATGAAATGGCCGTTACGCTCAGTATCGGCGCCGGCACCGGAGCGAATACGCTGCTTGAAGATTACCAGCACGCGCGCCAGGCGATCGATATGGCGCTGGGAAGAGGCGGCGACCAGGTCGTAATGAGGATCGGTGACGAGGTCCGGTATTTCGGCGGCAAGTCACAGAGTACTGAGCGTACCACACGGGTCAAGGCCAGGATCAAGGCGCATGCGCTGCGTGAGCTGATCGATACCAAGGAGAAGCTCATCATCATGGGCCATCCCATGAGCGATCTGGATGCCGTGGGCGCTGCCATCGGCATTTACCGGGCGGCAAAATTCTCGGGAAAGCGCGCCTACATTGTGATCAATGAGATCACGAAGAGCCTGGAGCCGCTGATCGATACTTTCAGGAATAAGGATTACGAAGAGGATCTGTTCATACGGAACGACCGGGCGCTGGAGCTGTTTAATAACGACACGCTGCTGGTGGTGGTGGATTCGAACCGCCCGTCCTATACGGAATGCCCGGATCTTTTGAAGCGCGCAGCCAATAACGTGGTGGTCATGGACCATCACCGGCAGGGCCGGGAGCGCATTGAAAACGCGCTGCTGTCCTATGTGGAGCCATATGCCTCATCCGCGTCGGAAATGGTGGCGGAGATGGTGCAGTATTATGATGACGGCCTGAAGCTCAGGTCGCAGGAAGCGGACGCGCTGCTGGCCGGCATCGTGATGGATACGAACAATTTTGTCAATAAAGCCGGGGTCCGCACCTTTGAAGCGGCGGCTTATCTCAGAAGGAACGGCGCGGACGTTACCCGGGTGCGGAAGATGTTCCGTGAAGGGCTGAATGACTATATGCTTCGCGCGGAAACGGTCAGCCAGGCGGAGATGTTCCTGGATGATTTCATCATCAGCATCTGCCCGAGAAGGCATTATAATCAGAACCAGACCACCATCGCGGCGCAGGCCGCCAATGAGCTTTTGGAGATCCGCGGGGTCAAGGCCAGTTTTGTGCTGACGGAATATGATGACAAGATCTACGTCAGCGCGCGGTCGATCGATGAGGTGAACGTGCAGATCATCATGGAGAAGCTGGGCGGCGGCGGCCACCTGAGTATGGCCGGCGCGCAGTTTGAAGGGATCAAGATGCCGGAGGCTGTGGAAAAGCTGAAAGCGGCTCTGACGGAATTTAAAGAGGAAAATCAGAATCACTGAACATAAGGAGGGCGATATGAAGATCATTTTACTGCAGGATATTAAGACGCTCGGAAAGGCAGGGGAAGAGCTGGAGGTAAAAGACGGCTACGCGCGCAACCTGATCTCGAAAAAGCAGGCAGTGGAAAGCACGCCCAAAACCAGAAATGATCTGAAGCTGCAGAAGCAGCACGAGGAGAAGGTGCAGAAGGAACGTCTGGAGGAAGCACAGGCGCTGAAGGAGAAACTGGCGGATACCAGCGTGACGGTTACGGTAAAGGTCGGAAAGGACGGACGGATCTTCGGCAGCGTATCCTCCAAAGAGATCGCGGAGGCATGCAAAACGCAGCTTGGCCTGGAAGTAGATAAGAAAAAACTGGTCCTTCCGGAACCCATCAAGGAAGTCGGCAAGTCCGTGATCCCCCTGAAGCTGCACAGCCAGGTGACCGCGGAACTTCAGGTGATCGTAAAGGCCGAATGATCTTATGGATGAAACATTTGTAAAAAGAGTGCTTCCGCACAGTATAGAAGCGGAACAGTCGGTCATCGGATCCATGCTGTATTCGCCGGAGGCGATCCAGACTGCGTCTGAAATGCTGAGGGGAGAGGACTTCTACCAGCATCAGTACGGCGTCCTGTTTGATACAATGATGGAGCTCTACCAGGGCGGGCGCCCGACGGATATCGTTACGCTTCAGGACGCGCTGAAAACAAAGGACGTGGCGCCGGAAGTGTACAGCCTGGACTTCCTTAAGGATCTTCTGAACGCTTCATTTATTTCAGCCAATATCCGCTCCTACGCGCAGATCGTGGCTGATAAGGCCATGCTCCGGAGAACGATCCGGACTCTTGAGGAGATCACGAACAGCTGTTATCTCGGAAAGGAAAAAACTTCCGAGATCATGTCGGATACGGAAAAGAAGATCTTTGACCTGCTGGAATCCAGAGAAGCAGGCGGAGGCGCGGAGACTGTGGACAATACGGTGCTCCGTGTGATCGAGCGCATAGAGGAAGCCGCGAAAAACGGCGGCGCCGTTACGGGCATTCCCACCGGATTCACGGATCTGGACTACCGGCTCTCAGGTTTGCAGCGGTCGGATCTCATATTGATCGCGGCGCGTCCCTCCATGGGAAAGACGGCGCTCGCGCTGAACTTCGTGGATAATTTCGCGGTCAAGCGCGATATCCCCGTGGCCATTTTCTCACTGGAAATGAGCCGGGAACAGCTGGTGAACCGCCTTCTCGCGATGGAATCCCACGTGGACAGCCAGAAGCTGAGGACCGGCCAGCTGACGGATCTGGAATGGGATGATATCGTGGCGGGTTCCGCCATGATCGCGGGATCGAAGATCGTGATCGATGATACCCCGGGCATTTCGGTCAATGAGCTCAGGACACGCTGCAGAAAATACAAGCTGGAATACGGGATCCAGGTGGTCATGATCGATTATCTTCAGCTCATGTCCGGAAGCAGCCGTTCGGAAAGCCGGCAGCAGGAAATATCGGATATTTCGCGGGCGCTGAAAGCCATCGCCCGGGAGCTGAATGTTCCGGTCATCGCGCTGTCACAGCTGTCTCGTGCCTGCGAAGCCCGTTCGGATCACCGGCCGATGCTTTCGGACCTCAGGGATTCGGGCGCGATCGAGCAGGACGCGGACGTGGTGATGTTCATATACCGCGACGAAGTCTATAATCCGGGCACGGAGGCAAAAGACGTGGCGGAGATCATTGTCGCGAAACAAAGAAACGGCCCCATCGGCACCGTAAAACTGGCGTGGATCCCGGGCCTTACGAAGTTCGCGAATCTGGAATTCAGAAAGCCCGCGTCCCAGGACGCGGCAACATCATAATAGGTAAGATCAGTTGCTCCGCGGACAGATCATTCACAAGCCGCGGAGACAGAGGAGGAATCATTTGGCACATTATCTGTTTACATCAGAATCTGTTACGGAAGGACATCCGGACAAGATATGCGACGCGATCTCGGACGCGATCCTGGACGCGCTGCTGAAAGAAGACCCGATGAGCCGCGTGGCCTGCGAGACCTGCGTGACTACGGGCCTTGTCATGGTGATGGGCGAGATCACTACGACCGCGTATGTGGATATTCAGAAGATCGTCCGGGAGACGGTCAATAACATCGGCTACAGCCGGGCCAAGTTCGGCTTTGACGGCAGCACCTGCGCGGTACTGACCGCCATCGACGACCAGTCCGCGGATATCGCGATGGGCGTGGACCGCGCGCTGGAAGTGAAGGAAAACCAGATGACGGACAGCGAACTGGATATGATAGGCGCCGGCGACCAGGGCATGATGTTCGGTTATGCTTCGGATGAAACGCCGGAGCTCATGCCGTTCCCGATCATGATGGCGCATAAGCTGGTGAGACGGCTTGCTGAGATCCGGAAAGACAAGACGCTGCCGTATCTCAGACCGGATGGAAAGTCCCAGGTAACCGTAGAGTACGACGAAGAAAACCGTCCGGTACGGATCGATACCGTCGTGCTTTCCACTCAGCATGATGAAACGGTCAGCCTGGAACAGATCAAGGAAGATATCCGGAAATACGTATTTGACGAAGTGCTTCCGGCGGAGATGATCGATGAAAACACCAGGTTTTTCGTAAATCCTACGGGCCGGTTCGTCATCGGAGGGCCGGCAGGCGACTCAGGCCTGACCGGGCGCAAGATCATTGTGGATACATACGGCGGCATGGCGCGGCACGGAGGCGGCGCGTTTTCCGGAAAGGATCCGACAAAGGTGGACAGAAGCGCGTCCTACGCGGCCCGCTATGTGGCGAAAAATGTGGTGGCAGCGGGTCTTGCCAGACGATGCGAGATCCAGATCAGCTACGCCATCGGCGTTGCGCATCCCACGTCTGTTTCCGTGAATACCTTCGGCACGGGAACGATACCGGATGAGGAACTCGTCCGCAGGATCCGGAAATGTTTTGATCTCCGGCCGGCAGGCATCATTAAGATGCTGGATCTCAGGCGGCCGATCTATCTGAAGACAGCCGCTTACGGGCACTTCGGACGTACGGATGAAGAATTCCCATGGGAGAAGACGGACCGGGCGGAACTTTTGCTCAAGGCCTGATCAGGAATAAACGAGAACAGAAAGATTACAGGAAAGTAAATATGCCGCTGGGGCGGCGGAACGGAGCAGAAATGGCAGAAAAGAAATTTGTGGAACAGATCACTTCCCGCGATGTGGATTTCGCGCAGTGGTATACGGATATTGTGAAAAAGGCCGAGCTGATGGATTATGCTTCCGTCAAGGGCTTTATGGTGATCAAGCCTGCAGGCTACGCGCTCTGGGAAAATATCCAGAATGAGCTGGACAAGCGCTTTAAGGCGGCCGGTGTGGAAAACGTCTACATGCCGCTGCTGATCCCGGAATCGCTTCTGAAGAAAGAAGCGGATCACGTAGAGGGTTTTGCTCCGGAAGTGGCCTGGGTCACCCAGGGCGGCCTGGAGCCTCTGCAGGAGCGGTTCTGCATCCGTCCGACGTCCGAGACGCTGTTCTGTGATTTCTATTCCAATGATATCCAGTCCTACAGAGACCTGCCCCGGGTCTACAACCAGTGGTGCAGCGTAGTCCGCTGGGAAAAGGAAACACGGCCCTTCCTCCGCTCCAGGGAATTCCTCTGGCAGGAAGGCCATACGGCGCACGCTACGGCGGAAGACGCGCAGGCGCGCACGATCCAGATGCTGAACGTCTACGCGGATTTCTGCGAAGAATTCCTCGCGATCCCCGTGATCAAAGGGCAGAAGACCGATAAGGAAAAGTTCGCCGGCGCGGTTTCCACGTATACCATCGAAGCGTTGATGCATGACGGAAAAGCGCTTCAGTCCGGGACGTCGCATAATTTCGGAGATGGTTTCGCGAAGGCGTACAACGTCACCTTTACGGATAAGGATAACCAGGTGAAGTATGTGCATCAGACCTCCTGGGGCGTATCTACGCGTCTGATCGGCGCGCTGATCATGGTGCACGGAGATGATTCCGGACTGGTGCTTCCGCCCAGAGTCGCGCCCACGCAGGTCGTCGTCATCCCCATTGCCGTCCATAAGGAAGGCGTGCTGGAGAAGGCACAGGAGCTGAAGGACCGTCTTTCCGTGAAATTCAGGGCGAAGCTGGACGATACGGAGAAGAGTCCCGGATTCAAGTTCGCGGAAGCGGAAATGCGCGGTATTCCGGTGCGTGTCGAGATCGGACCCAAGGATATGGAAGCGGGACGGGCTGTACTGGTCAGAAGAGATACCCGTGAAAAGATCGAGGTCGCGCTGGAGAATATCGAAGATGAAGTAGGCGCGCTGCTGGAAAGAATGCAGAATGAAATGCTGGAGCGCGCGCGTACACATCGTGATACGCACACGACGTACGCGAGAAATTACGAAGAATTCAAGGACGCGATCCTGAACCATCCCGGATTTGTCAAGGCAATGTGGTGCGGTGACCGCGCCTGTGAAGATAAGATCAAGGAAGATCTTTCCGCGACCAGCCGATGCATCCCCTTTGAACAGGAGCAGGTGGCAGAGACCTGTGTCTGCTGCGGCCGCCCCGCGAAGAAGATGCTTTACTGGGGCAGAGCGTATTGATATTTGAGCAATAGGTTGGAATTATGAGATGTCCGAGATGCGGCGCGCTGCTTCGCGATGACGCGGAGCAGTGCGGCTTCTGCGGGGAAAAGATCGTGCCGGTGGTGAGTTTTGAAAAGCCCATCATCGAGAACCGTCCGCGCGATGAAGCGTTTGATGTAGAGAATACGGTTCGAAAAAAAGAGGTACCTGAGCAGCAGGATCATGACCAGAATCCGTGGATCATTGCGATCATCATTTTGTCCGGAGTCATGATCGCTGTGATCGGGGTACTTCTGTTTTATACGTTCAAAAACCGGCAGCGCGCTGTAGTCAACGTCAACCCTTCTGCCGCGGCGGAAGCGACCGCGGATACGATCCCTGCGGCTCCCTCAAAACAGGAGCCGGACGAATCTGCTTCAGAAACTCCGGAAGCGCAGGAAACGGAAGCGTCTGAGAGCGGGAACGAGGAGGAAGCACAGCCAAGTCCGGATGAAAGCCAGCCCGGAGCCGCGGCGCAGACCGCCGCGTATGATGACCGGGAGGCGGATGGAATCATTTACCGGGTCAGCGGGAACCAGGCGGTCGTTCTAAGATGCATCAGCAGGGAAACCAGTATCACGATCGCGGAAGAGATCGACGGCATACCGGTCGTCGGCGTCTCAGAAAGCGCCTTCAGCGGATGCGGGCATCTGGTATATATTGACCTTCCGGAGGGCATTGCCTGGATCGGGGCCAATGCGTTTATGGACTGCAGAAATTTCCGCGGGATCGTCATGCCGGATACGCTGGTGACCCTGGGGGATCATTCCTTTGATAATTGCCCGTCGTTTACCGTGATCTCGCATGAGGCCGCGTACGGGCATGCTTTTGCGGAGTTCCACAGCCTGAAATGGCTGGAGGGAGATTCGCTCACACCGCTGACCGGAGAACCTGCCGATGAATAAGAAGATCACGCTTCCGATGGAAGTCCGCGGGATCATTGAAGCACTGGAGGCCCGGGGGTTTGAAGCTTACGCGGTGGGCGGCGCTGTGCGTGATATGTGCATTGGCGCGGAACCCGGGGATTTTGACATCACAACATCCGCGCTGCCGGAAGAGGTGAAGGAGATCTTTCCGCGGACCATCGATACCGGGATCGCCCACGGAACTGTTACAGTGATGAAACACGGGACCGGTTATGAGGTGACCACGTACAGGATCGACGGTGAATATCGTGACGCGAGGCATCCGGAGGCTGTGGAGTTCACCCGGTCTCTCAGAGAAGACCTGAGGCGCCGTGATTTTACGGTCAATGCCATGGCATATAACGACCGTACCGGCCTGGTGGACCTGTTTGGGGGCTGCGAGGACCTGGAAAAGGGTGTGATCCGGGCGGTAGGTACTGCGGAGGAACGGTTCCGGGAAGACGCGCTCCGGATCATGCGCTGCGTGCGTTTCGCGGCGCAGCTGAACTTTACGATCGAGGAAAATACGTTCCGGGCGGCCGCGGAACTGTCCGGAAATCTCCGGATGATCTCCCGGGAGAGGATCCGTGAAGAATTATTAAAGATCCTGCTTTCGGACCATCCGGAAAAGATCCTGGTGCTGCAGCAGATCGGCGCGTTCTCCGGCTGGTGCGAGGTTTCTGTTCCGGTCATGGAGCGGACGGCGCGTGTGCTTCAGGCGCTTCCGAAGGACCGGGTCGTGAGGACCGCGGGATTTCTTTCGGACCTGGCCGGCCTGGACGCTTCCCGGAAGCTTCGGACAGAAACGGCGGACCGGATCCTGTCGGAACTGAAATTTGACAATGAGACCCGGGATACGGCCCTGCTTCTTGTGTCCTTCAGAGACCTTCCGCTGACGCTTTCAAAGACGGAAGTCCGGAAGGTCATTTCGGAGACCGGATATCTTAAGTTTGATCTTCTGATGGACCTTCTTCAGGCGGAGCTTTCAGCGGATGGCTGCTCTTTTGGGGCACTGGATACGCTGCGCGTCTTCCGGAAAGAAGTGGAAGATGCAGGGGACTGTGTCCGGATGAAGGATATGAAGATCAGCGGAACGGAGCTGATCCGGATGGGACTGAAGCCCGGAAAAACGCTGGGCGCCGTGCTGAAGACTTTATTTCAGGAGGTCCTGGAGCATCCGGAATATAATACAGAAGAAATACTTCAAAAAAAGGCGGAGGAACTGATCGCCTCTGTCTGCAAGGAGAAGAGTTAAAATGGAAGCGGTGAAGCATCAGGAAAAAGCGCGTCCGGCACAGGGAAGGACGGTTTATCTGGAGGCGCTGCGTATTCTGGCGATCCTGTTTATTCTGTTCCAGCACCAGCCGGCATACAATCTGTTTCTGGAATCAAAAGGGGCAGTATGGTGGCTGTATGCCGCGCTTGCGGTATTTACCCGGATGAACGTGCCGATGTTTTTCATGATTTCCGGGATCCTGCTCTTAGGAAGGCAGGAGGACCTGAAAACGCTTCTCAAAAAACGCGTTCTCAGGCACGTACTGGTGATCCTGATTTTCAGTGCCGTATATTATGTGCTTTACCGTGTCCGGGGCGGTTCCCAGGGCACCGGCGCCGGCAGATCCCTCTGGGAATTCATCTGCCTTGCGGCGGCAAACAAAGTGGAGGGGTCAAAGGAGCTCTGGTTCCTTTACGCGTATCTCGGATTCCTTCTGATGCTGCCCTTCCTCAGAAAGATCGCTGAAAGTTCAGGGAAAAAGGAACTGATCTATCTTACGGTTTTCCGTTTTCTCCTGTATTCACTGTGTCCTGTGCTGAACTTCATACTTCAGCTCAAAGGGCTTCCTTTGCTGGAGCTCTCTGAAGATTTCATGCTCCCTCTGGTGATGCTGGACGCGTTTTTCTTTCCTTTGTACGGCTTCCTTCTCGAGAAGGCCTTCAAACCCGGGGCGCTGTCCGGAAAGCAGAAGTGGCTGCTTCTTGCGGTACTGCTGTTTGCCGTAATAGATCCGGTGATCTTTACGTATCTCCAGGGACAGCGTTTTGGAGAATATACGCAGTATTTCATTCAGAAATATGATTATCTTCTGGCCGGGGCCCTGTTCCTTCTGGTCAGGCATCTCTTTACCGGGACCGCCTTGTCCCGCAAAAGAGGCGTACAGAAAACGGTGCTGTTCCTTGGCCCTCTGACCTTCGGCATCTATCTCTTCGACCATCTGCTGAAGGAAGTTTTATGGGGCCCGTATTATCTGAAGGTGGAACCGCTGGTTCCTACGCTTCTGATGAGCGCCGGATGGATCCTGATCAGCTTTGTTTTATGCGGAGCGTTCACGTTTCTTCTGAAGAAGATCCCGGGGATCCGGCGGCTGATCTGACCGCTTATGAAAAATCTGTGAATTGGTTGCAAACCTGAGTTAATCATGCTACACTAGAGAAAATCTGGAAAGGAGGATTTTTTATGGCATATGTAATTAGTGACGAGTGCGTAAAGTGCGGCGCTTGTGAAGCAAACTGTCCCGCTGGTGCTATCTCTGAGGGTGAAAATACATTTGTAATTGATCCTGATGTCTGCATTTCCTGCGGCACCTGTGAAGCAGGCTGCCCGGTTGGCGCAATTTCAGAAGGTTGATCTGATTGAAACCTGAAGCCGCCTGCGGGCGGCTTCTTTTGTCTCAGTATGTATTCTGGTCAGAGGGCGTCATGGAAGAATTCCTGGTTCTGTATAATCCGTATTCCCAAAAAGGAAAAGGGCTTGCAAATGCGAAGAAACTCGCGTCTTTTTTCAAGGACGCGCGGTTTTCCTATGAAGATATTACGAAGATCCCGGATCTTTCGGCGTTTCTGAAGGAACTCCCTGCGAAAACCAGGGCCGTCCTCACCGGCGGGGACGGCACTTTGTCCAAGACCGTCAACGTCCTGTACGGGCATGATCCGGGCAGGGAGATCCTCTATTACGGCGCGGGGAGCGGCAATGATTTTCTCAGAGATATCGGCCGGAGTCCGAAGGATCCGCCTTTTCCGATCAATCAATATATGAAGGGTCTGCCGCTCGTGAAGGTCAACGGGCTCTCCATGAGATGCATCAACGGCATTGGCCTTGGGCTGGACGGCTTCTGCTGCGCGGAAGTGAACCGCAGGCATCAGGAGGGCAGGAATGTTTCCTACGGCCAGGTCGCCCTGGAAGGCGTCATGGGAAGATACAAGCCGGTGGACGCAGTGATCACCGTAGATGGCGTACGGCAGGAATTTAAAAATGTGTGGATGGCGCCGGTGATGTTCGGATCATATTTCGGAGGCGGATACCGTATGGCGCCGAATCAGAGCCGGACGAAAACGCCGGGGCAGGTCACGTCTGTAGTGATACACAGCATCAGCCGCTTTTCCGCTGTTTTCCAGTTTCTGAAAGTCAAAAAAGGCAAAGGCGAATCCATGACAAAATACGCGGTCTACCGGACCGGGCACCATGTCGAAGCGGAGTTCAGCGAGCCGTGTGATTTCCAGATCGACGGCGAGAGCATCCCCGGAGTGACCCGGTATGAGATCTTTTCGGAAGGCTGAGACGGCGTCCGGGGAGCACAGGAAAGTTTATACGAAAATTAACGGAAAACAGGAAAAATACTGATAAAATTCACAGAAATATTGAAAATTGTTGACAAAACAGCAGGTATGGAGTAATATACAGTTCTGTAGAACAGAAAGAGGCGTTTCTGTCAAAATTTCTAGGAGGAAATATCATGAATAAGAAAGAGTTAGTGGCAGCTGTTGCAGCAAAGGCAGAGATTTCCCAGAAGGATGCAGCGAAGGCTGTGGACGCTCTGATCAGCGCAATTGAAGAAGAACTGAAGAAAGGTGAAAAGGTTCAGCTGGTTGGTTTCGGTACATTCGAAGTTTCTGAGAGAGCTGCAAGAACCGGCAGAAATCCGAGAACCGGTACGGAAATCGAAATCGAAGCTGCTAAGGCTCCCAAGTTCAAGGCCGGCAGAGCTTTCAAGGATGCTATCCAGTAATTCATAAGTTTTTTACAGCATAGATAGAATCCGGGAAACCGGAAAAAAGGACGATCCGCTGTTCTCTGAAGTGAGAACCGTGAGTCGTCCTTTTTTGCGCGCCTCGCAATGCGGCTTTATCCCGCGTCAGATCTGTTTGCCGCCGATGTATACGGCTTCCCGGGCCAGGTCTTCTGTACAGATCACGAAATCCGCGTACTTTCCCGGAGCAATGCTTCCTGCAAGCTTCTCCGCGCGGACCTCCCGGGCGGGCAGCAGCGTTGCCGCCAGTACCGCGTCCTCCTTCGGAATGCCGAACCGCACGGCGTTCAGCATACACTGATAAAGGTTCGCCGCGCTGCCTGCCAGTGTACCGTCTTCAAGGACCGCTTTCCCGCATTTCAGGAAAACCGGCTGCCCGCCCAGAGAGTATTCCCCATCCGGCATGCCCGCGCCGCGGAACGCGTCGGATATCAGGCAGATCCTCTTCGGGAAGAGCCGGAAAGCCATGCGGACGGCGGAGGGATGCACATGGAACCCGTCGCAGATCAGTTCCGCAATGACGTTTTTCCGCTCGGAAGCCGCTCCGATCACACCTGGATCCCTGTGGTGGATCTGGGGCATTGCGTTGAACAGATGTGTCAGATGCGCCGCGCCGGCGTCGAAAAACGCGGCGGCTTCTTCGTAGGACGCGGCGGTATGCGCGGCGGAGATGGTACAGCAGCCTGAGAACGTCCGGGCAAAATCAGCTGCGCCGGGAAGTTCGGGAGCAAGATCCGCGATACGGATCAGGCCGCCGGCAGCTTCCTGAAGCCTGAGGAACATTTCCTGATCCGGCGCCTTCAGAAACGCTTCATTCTGAGCGCCTCTTTTCTCTCTGGAGAAAAAGGGGCCTTCCATATGGATGCCCATCAGCCGGGACCGCTTTTCCGGCGCGGAATCATGAAACTCCCGGGCATTTTTGAAGGCCTCTCTCAGGGTGCTCTCCGGAAGCGTCATGGACGCCGGTGCGAAGGAAGTGACGCCGTTTTCCGCAAGATACGAAGCCATCCGGTCCAGGCCGCCGGGATCGCCGTCTGAAAAATCCGCGCCGGAGTTTCCGTGCGTATGGATGTCTATAAGGCCCGGGATCACATATTTCCCGAGAAGGTCGGTCACCCCCTCCGGGTCATGAAGCGTTTCCGTCTTCGCTCCGTTTCCGCAGGAGACTTCCGTAAACAGACCGTCCTTTGTCCGGAATGATCCGGGCTGAAAAGAACCGGAGAGAAAAATATTGCCGTTGACGTAGAGCATAGCCGTTTTTCCTGAAGAGCAGGAGTCCTTTCCTTATCTGTGATCATCATACATGATGGAGCGTCTTTTCTCAAGGCAGAAGAATTACAAATTAGGGTCTTGAAAAAACTGTAAGGAAGGCGTATGATATTTTCGAAATAATATGAAATAAAGGAGGTACCTGGAATGGCCGGAAGATCGATCAGAACGGAACGGGCGCACAAGAGAAGTGTGATCCTGGTCGTGATCGTTACGCTTATTTTTGTGATCATCCTGTCCGCGGCCATCATCAGGTTAAACCGTGAGAACAGGATCCTGATCAATAACAACGCAGTCATTGAAGAGCGCATCACTGAAGAAAAGGCAAAAAAGGAGTCCCTGGAAGCAAAGGACGGAAAGGGACTGACGAAACAGGATGCGGAAAATATCGCGCGGGATCGTTATGATCTTGTCTATCCTGATGAAATCATCCTGACACCGGAAGAATAGATCAGACAGACGGGCCGGCACAGATAGCGGGGCGGGTTCAGCATCAGCTGGCCCGCCCTGTTCTTTTTCCTGAATATGGTGGGGGCTTCCGGAGCCCGGAAATGAGAGGAGATACCGAATGCTGAAAATCCGGATGCGCGCGTACGTCAGCGAACAGGGACTGATCCCGCCGGGATCGCATGTTCTTGCCGCCTGTTCCGGAGGCGCGGATTCTGTATGCCTGCTGCTTCTTCTGAAGGAGCTTGCGGAGGAACTTGATATACGTGTGACCGCGGTCCATGTGAACCACGGACTGCGGGGGACGGAGGCGGATGAGGACGAAGCTTTCGTACAGGACCTGGCGGAAAAAGCCGGGATCCCCTGTGTCGTGAAGCGCGTCGACGCGGGAACCTTCCGGGAACAGGAACGGCTTTCTTTGGAGGAGGCGGCCAGGATCCTTCGCTACCGCGCCCTGGAGGAAGTCCGGGCAGCGCTGGACGCGGACCTGATCGCGGCAGCGCATCATCTGGAGGACCAGGCGGAGACCGTGCTTCTGCAGATGCTCAGGGGAAGCGGCCTGAGGGGGCTGTCCGGCATGCGGCCGAAGAACGGCTGCCTGATCCGGCCGATGCTTCCCTTCACCCGGGAGGAGATCCTGGAGGAGCTCCGGGACCGGGGGCAGTCCTGGCGTGAAGATCAGACGAACGCGTCCGATATGTACGCCAGGAATCTTCTCAGAAACCAGGTCTTCCCGCTGCTTCGGCAGATCCGCGGCGACGCGGCGAGAAAAATCGCGGAAACAGCGGATACGGTCCGTGAGGCGGACCGGTACCTGGCCGGAAAAGCGGAAGAATGGATCCGGCAGTACGGGGATGGAAAAACGCCCGGAGAACTCCGGCTTCCGGTGGACGGGTTCCTGGAACAGCCGCTCTTTCTGAGGCAGGAGATCATCTATCTGGCGCTTCGCGGTATGGGCTTCAGGATGAAAGACCGGACCCGGAAAAACATAGAAGATATCGCCGCGCTTTCAGAGAAGGCGACGGGAAAACGGTACCCGCTTTTAGGAGAGGGCGAAGCGGTCCGGGAATACGGGGAACTGGTGATCCGGCGTACGGAGGCATCGCGTAAAGAGCCCGTTTATACTATGCGCGCGCGGGTATTTCCTTACCGGAAGGATATGGAGATCCCGGCGGGAGAGTGGAAAGATCTCAAGGATTTTCAGGGAAAAGAGTGTACGAAATGGTTTGATTATGGTAAGATTAATCAGATGCCGGTACTTCGTACAAGACAGGAGGGAGACCGTTTTTCAACGTATCCCGGATCCCGGAAAAAGCTGAAGGATTACCTGATCGATGAAAAGGTGCCCCGGGAGAAAAGGGACAGCCTGATGCTCGCGGCAGCCGGATCCGAGGTCCTCTGGATCATCGGAATGCGTATGAATGAATCCTATAAAGTAGCTGAAAACACGGAAGAAATTCTGGAAATTACAATCACAGGAGCGGAAGATGAAAGAGAAGATCAGTATTATGATCTCTGAAGAGAGAGTGGACCAGCGGATCGCGGAGCTGGCGAAAGAAATCAGCGCGGAACTTGAAGGAGAGAGTGTCGTCCTGATCTGTATCCTGAAGGGCAGCGTATTTTTTACCTGTGAGCTCGCGAAACGGATGACGATCCCCGTTACGCTGGATTTTATGTGTGTATCTTCATACGGGAACGGAACAAAGTCCAGCGGCATCGTCAGGATCAGTAAAGACCTGGATCAGTCGATCGAGGGAAAAAATGTGATCGTGATCGAGGATATCATAGATTCCGGCAGGACGCTTTCTTATCTGATGGAGCTTTTAAAGGCCAGGAAGCCGAAGTCGCTCCGGCTCTGCACGCTTCTGGATAAGCCGGACCGGCGGGTCATTGACGTCCCGGTGGACTATACCGGATTTGAGATCGAGGATAAATTTGTAGTGGGTTACGGTCTGGATTACGCGCAGAAGTACAGGAATCTGCCGTATATCGGAGTGGTGGAGTTTATAGGAGATGAGGATGAATAACACTAGAAGGCGGTCAGGGCTCTGGATCTACCTGATCTTCATCGCGGTCATGATCATCGGCGCGTATATACTGGAGCACTCGATGAACCGGACCATGGAAACTGTTTACTCAGACTACGCGCAGCATCTGGAGGAAGGCGCAGTTTCCGAGGCCATGATCGTACAGAACAAGCTGACTCCCACAGGCCAGGTCTTATACCGGCTGAAAACAGACAGTACCGGCACCTCGTACCGGTCTGTCAATGTATCGGATGTGAATGAGGAAAAAGCGCGGCTTGCGTCAGCAGGCGTGCGGTTTACGCTTCAGAACGTCCGGCAGGACAGCGCGTTTCTGACTTCGATCCTGCCGACGCTCCTGATGCTGGCGGGCGTCTTCCTGATGTTTGTGCTCTTCACGGGGCGTGTCGGGATGAACGGCTCCTCCGGCGGCGGAAACCCCATGACGTCCTTCACAAAAAACCGGGCGCGGATGTCCGATCCCAAGTCCAATCCCACGCGTTTTGACGACGTGGCGGGACTGGATGAGGAAAAGGAGGAGCTGGAGGAGATCGTGGATTTCCTGAAGAACCCGGAGAAATACATGAGCCTGGGTGCCAGGATCCCGAAGGGCGTACTGCTGGTGGGCCATCCCGGTACCGGTAAAACGCTTCTTGCGAAGGCTGTCGCGGGCGAAGCCGGCGTTCCCTTTTTCTCGATCTCCGGCTCGGATTTCGTTGAGATGTTCGTGGGCGTAGGCGCGTCCCGTGTCCGTGAAATGTTTGCTGACGCGAAAAAGAACGCGCCCTGCATCATTTTTATTGATGAGATCGACGCGGTGGCCAGGATCCGCGGCAGCGGTATGGGCGGCGGTCATGATGAGAGGGAGCAGACGCTGAACCAGCTCCTGGTGGAGATGGACGGCTTTTCCGTTAATGAGGGCATTATCGTAATGGCGGCCACGAACCGGGCGGACATCCTGGACCCGGCCATTCTCCGGCCCGGCCGTTTTGACCGGCGTGTAGAGGTGGGGCTTCCGGATATCAAGGGACGTGAAGGGATCCTCCAGGTCCATGCCCGGAGGAAAAAGGTCGGCGATGACGTGGATCTTCACAGGATCGCTCAGACCGCCGCGGGATTCTCCGGCGCGGATCTTGAGAATCTGATGAACGAAGCGGCGCTTCGCGCGGCAAAGGAAGACCGGCCGTATATTACGCAGCAGGATATTGAAGAATCCTTTGTTAAGGTCGGCATCGGCCAGGAAAAGAAATCCAAAGTGATCTCGGAAGAGGATAAACGGATCACGGCATATCATGAAATGGGCCACGCCATCCTCTTTGAGGCGCTGCCGGATATGGGCCCGGTACATACGGTATCCATTATTCCCACGGGCCTCAGCGCCGCGGGGTATACGATGCCCCTCCCCAGCGAGACCCAGATCCACTATACCAGAAGCCGGCTGCTGCAGGATATCATGGTCAATATGGGCGGCAGGATCGCGGAAGAGATCATTATGAATGATTTCACTACCGGCGCCTCCCAGGATATCAAGAGCGCGACCAAACTGGCGCGGGATATGGTAATGAAGTACGGCATGTCTGACAGGATCGGCTTCATTAATTACGAACAGGGACAGGAGGAGGTCTTTTTAGGCCGCGACCTCGGTCACATCAAGACTTACGGAAACCGGGTCTATGATGAGATCGAGGAAGAAGTCAAACGGATCATCGACGACTGCTACGAACAGGCAAAGAAGATCATTATGGAGAAACGGGACGTGCTGGAACGCGGCGCCGCGCTTCTTCTGGAAAAGGAAAAGATCGGACAGAAGGAATTCGAAGAGATCTATTATGGTACGGAGGCTGCGGAGTAAAGGATGAAGTTTTCGGAGATGCTGGACAGGGACGCATTATATTCCGATGAAACGGCGCAGTTCCGTTTTCCTATGGAGGCGGAAGCGGGAGATGAGATCACCTTCCGCTTCCGTACGCTGAAAGATAACGCGGAAAGGGTCGTGCTGTGCAGCAGGACCCTGCAGCGCAATATGGAAAAGAGCTTCTCGAAAGGCCTTTTTGACTATTATGAGACCAGGCTCGTCATTGGAAACGAGCCTTTTGAGTATAATTTCCTGGTGATCAAGGGCGACGAGTCGGTCTATTTCGATAAGCTTGGGGTGTCCATGGAGAGCCTGACGAACCGGAACCGGAGGCCCTTCTCCGTGATTCCCGGTTTTGTCACACCGGACTGGGCGAAGGGCGCGGTGATGTATCAGATCCTGGTGGACCGGTTCCGCAACGGCGCGCCGGAAAACGACGTGCTGACGGACGAGTACAGCTATATACACCAGCATGTGGAACGGGTGGATGACTGGTACGCGCTGCCGAAGGATCCGGATGTCCGGCGCTTTTACGGCGGCGACCTTCCGGGCGTCATGGAAAAGCTGGATTATCTGAAACATCTGGGCGTGGAAGCCATTTATTTTAATCCCTTATTTGTTTCGCCATCAAATCACAAATACGACATCCAGGATTACGACCATATCGACCCGCATTTTACCGGATTTCTGGAGGACGGCGGCTCGCTGCTTCCGCCGGGATGCGAGGACAACCGGAAAGCGGAACGGTATCTGCGCCGTGTGACGTCGGAACAGAATCTGGAATATGCCAACGCGTATTTCGCGCGGCTGATCCAGGAGATCCATAAACGCGGGATGAAGGTCATCATGGACGGCGTATTTAATCACTGCGGCGCTTCCAACCGCTGGATGGACCGGGACGGGATCTATCAGAGCAGCGGCTTCCCGGGCGGCGCGTATATGGACCCGGATTCTCCTTACCGCAAATATTTTATTTTTGACAACAACGGCGCGTACAGCGGAAACCAGAGCTATACCGGCTGGTGGGGGCACGAGACGCTGCCGAAGCTGAATTACGAAAATTCGGAACAGCTCAGAAAAGAGATCCTCAGGATCGCGCGGAAATGGGTCAGCGAGCCCTACAACGCGGATGGATGGCGCCTGGACGTCGCGGCGGACGTGGGTCTCAGCGACCAGTTTAACCATCAGTTCTGGCGCAGATTCAGGGATGCGGTAAAGGAAGAAAATCCGAACGCGGTGATCATTGCCGAACATTATGGAGAGCCGGACGACTGGCTGCGGGGCGGCGAATGGGACACCATCATGAATTATGACGCGTTCATGGAACCGGTCAGTTTTTTCCTGACCGGTATGGAAAAGCACAGCGATATGCAGAGCGCCTGGCTGGAAGGGGACGGACACATCTTTTTCCGTATCCTGCTGGACAAGATGAGCCGGCTGCCGGTACAGTCCTTATATACCGCGATGAATGAACTGTCCAACCATGATCATTCCCGTTTCATGACCCGGACGAACCGCAGAGTCGGAAGGCTCCGGACCGCGGGCTCATGGGCTGCAGGCGAGGGGATCTCCTACGGCATTTTCCGGCAGGGGGTCGTTATGCAGTTCACGCTTCCCGGCGCTCCCACCGTTTATTACGGAGACGAGACCGGAGTGGTGGGCTGGACAGATCCGGACAGCCGCAGGACCTATCCCTGGGGCCGGGAGGATTGGGGACTGGTCTCATTCCACCGGGAAATGATCCGGATCCATAAGAAGTCAAGCGCGCTGAAGAGCGGGTCCTTTAAACCCATAAGCGCGGACTACGGATATATCGCGTACGGCCGGTTTGACGAAAACAGCGCGGCCTGCGTGACCGTGAACCACTGGGACGCGGAACGTTATGTGGAGATCCCGGTATGGCTCCTGGGCGTGCCGGAGGACTGCGAGTTCTTCCGGGTCATGCAGACCACGAACCAGGGCTATAATGTGGGTGTGAAAGAGTACAAAGCTGAGGACGGCCTGCTGAAGCTGACGCTTCCGCCGCAGTCAGCCACCGTATTTACCGCGGAAAAACTGAAGGACATCCGCGTGATGGCGGTGCCGCAGGAAGACCGCGGTTTCCCGGAGCCGGAGGAAGAGGATTATTAAGTACATAGTACATCAAAGGAACGGGGAAACCCGGAAAGGAGCGCAGGATGGGACGCCACACATTTGCATTTAATGACGAGACCGCCATCGTTAAAACGACGAAGGGTCTGGTGCAGGGCTACGAATTTGACGGACTGAAGATCTTTAAGGGAATTCCGTACGCGAGGGCGGAACGCTTCCACTCACCGGTGGAGCCCGAACCCTGGGATGACATTTTTGACGCGACTAATTTCGGCCCGGTGCCGATGATCCAGGATCCGGTGCGCCCGGATAATGAGATGCTGGTGCCGCACCGTTTCTGGCCCATGTCTGAAGACTGCCAGAATCTGAATATCTGGACCCCGGGCCTGGACGGCGAAAAGCGGCCGGTCATGGTCTGGATCCATGGCGGCGGATTCACGGACGGATCAGCAATTGAACATATCACCTATGACGGCGACCACGCGGCAGCCATCGGCAATGTGGTGTTCGTATCCGTGAACCACAGGCTGAATATCCTGGGTTATTCGGACCTTTCGGATTTCGGCCCGGAATATAAGAATTCCGCGAATGCCGGCATGGAGGACCTGGTGATGGCCCTTCAGTGGATCCGGGACAACATCGAAGCCTTTGGCGGCGATCCCGGCAATGTGACGCTCTATGGCCAGTCCGGCGGCGGCGGAAAGATCGCGACCCTCATGCAGATGCCGGCAGCAGACGGACTGTATCATAAAGCCGTGATCATTTCCGGACTGATGACGACTACCCGGGCTATCCAGCCGGATAAATCCTGGATCCCCCATAAGGTCATGGAGGTGCTGGGACTGACCGATGTGAAGGAACTGGAAAAGGTACCCTACAGGACGCTGGTGGACGCGTTCATCCAGGTGGCAGGACCCCAGGTCATGCGTGTGTTCCCGCTGAAGAATGATTACTTCTATGGATACCCCACCACGTATCCTTTCCGCCCGGAGACGGCCAATGTTCCGTTGATCACGGGTACGGTATTCTCTGAAAGCACGCCCTTCCGCTATTTCCCGGCCAGTTCTAAAAACTGCACACGGGAGGAAGAAGTAAAGAAGGTGGCGGACATGATCGGACAGGAGGCGGCCGATCAGGTCATTCCTGTATTTGAGAAGGCGTATCCGGGGCGTCCGGTCTCTCATCTTCTCTGGCTGGAGACCTTCCGCCGCGGTGTCGTGAAGAAGTATACCAGGGAGCGCGCGAAATTCGGACCGAACACCTGGCAGTACGTATTCGACTATGATTTCCCCATCAATGACGGCCTGGTGGCATGGCATTGCTCGGATATCCCCTTCTTCTTCCATGACTGCGAACTGGCGCCGTATACCCAGGGCGAGGGTTCCGGTCTTTTGGAGGACCGGATGTTCGCGTCCATCCTGAAATTTATGAAGACGGGTGATCCCGCGACGGAAGATCTGCCGTGGAAGCCGGTGACGGAAACGGAATCCAACACGATGATGCTGGATACCGCACCGGAAGTCCGCTCCAATTATGATGACGAACTGCTGCCTCTTCTGGAGGAGCTGGTACAGCCCAAAGTCAATGAGTTTCTTGCGACACTGAAACATAAAAACGCGCGGGCATAAGAATAAAAAAGACCTGGACCCCGCAGAAAACGGCGTGACCGAAAAGGCCGCGCCGTTTTATCAAGGCTTCATTCTGTTCCCCTCCATAGAAATCCGGCGCGCGAAACTGTACAATATTCATAATAATTTATTCTGTCTTTTCACGCGGCGCGCTCCGTGTATGACGGCGGGAATGTCAATAAAATGGAAAATCAAGGAGCTTTATGGCGGACACAATACTGGACGTAGATCATGTCGGACATGTTTATCAGACGCCTCAGCGCGAGATCGAAGCACTGAAGGACGTGGATTTTCATATTGAAGAAGGAGAATTTGTCAGCCTTGTCGGGCCTTCCGGCTGCGGCAAATCAACACTGCTGACGATCATAGCAGGACTGGAACACGCAACCTACGGGGAAGTCCGCCTGAACGGGAGACCGGTCACCGGGCCGACGGAGGAGATCGGGTATATGCCGCAGAAGGATCATTTGTTTTCGTGGCGTACGATCTATTCCAACATTACCCTGGGGCTGGAGATCCAGAAAAAGGGTCCCGCGTATTATCGGAAAGCGGAAGAGCTTATGGAAAAATACGGCCTTCGGGATGCCGGCCGCATGATGCCGGATCAGCTTTCCGGCGGGATGCGTCAACGCTGTTCCCTGATCAGAACACTGGTGACAGACCCGAAGTTTCTCTTACTGGATGAAGCGTTTTCCGCACTTGATTATCAGACCAGGGTCTCCGTTTCCATCGACATTCATACCATTATCAGAAACGAAAAAAAGACAGTTCTTCTGGTTACGCACGATATATCCGAAAGCCTTATGCTTTCGGACCGCGTGATCGTTCTTACTCACAGGCCGGGCACTGTCAAAAAGATCCATGATCTGGGCGTGCTGAAAAACCTGGCCCCGCTGGAACGGCTGGAACATGAAGCGTTTGGATCAATTACAAGAGAGATCTGGAAAGAACTTGATAGCCATGGATAAGAGCAGAAAAACCGGGAAAAAAGATCCGCGCAGCGAGTATCTGCATAAGTTAAAAACAGGAAAAATCAGAATTCATGTGCTGCGTATCGCGATCCTGATCCTGTTCATCACTTTGTGGGAAGTACTGACCGCCAGCGGGATACTCAATCCTTTTATTTTCAGTAGCCCAAGCCGCGTCCTTGCAACGCTGGACGATCTTTCAGTATCGGGCGATCTCTGGCGGCATATCGGGACGTCGGTACTGGAAACGATCATCGGATTTTTGAGCGGAACCATCCTTGGCATCGCCGTGGCGGTCCTCCTCTGGTGGAGCCCGTCTGTTTCAAAAGTTCTGGATCCGTACCTTGTGGTCCTTAATGCGCTTCCCAAAACGGCGCTTGGGCCCATATTCATTGTATGTATGGGTACCGATACCGGAGCCATCATCGTCATGACTCTTGCGATCTCCCTGATCGTTACCATATTGAATGTCCTGAACGGCTTCAATCACACGGATGTTGAAAAAGTTAAACTGATGAAGATGTTCGGGGCAAGCAGGCTGCAGATCTTCCGGAAGCTGGTCATGCCTGCGAATCTTTCGACGATCGTCAGCGTTTTGAAAATCAATATCGGCTTATCCTGGGTGGGCGTCATCACAGGAGAATTCCTGGTCTCCAAGGCAGGGCTGGGCTATCTGATCGTTTACGGATCGCAGGTGTTCAAAATGGACCTTGTCATAACCTCCGTCGTTGTGCTGGCCATATGCGCGATGATCATGCATGCCGGTATCGTACTCCTTGAAAAAGCTACCCGGAAACGGTTCGGGGCTGCCTGAAATACTGCGCATATAACACAGAAGAAGGAGAGAAGGATATGAAAAGATACCTCAGATATTTGTCAGCTGTAGTTCTGGTGTGCTGCCTGGCAGGCATGATGACCGGCTGCGGATCAAAATCGCAGCAGAATAATAATGTGATCAAGCTTTGCGAAGTTACACATTCTGTTTTTTACGCGCCGCTTTACGCCACGATCGAACTGGGATATTTTGTTGACGAAGGGCTTGACGTGGAACTCACGAACGGAGGAGGCGCAGATAAAGTGATGATCGCGGTGGTCTCGGGAGACGCGGATATCGGATTCGCCGGGCCGGAAGCATGTATCTACACTTGTCTGCAGGGGCAGAAGGATCACCCGAAGGTCTTTGGGCAGCTGACGAAACGAGACGGTTCCTTCCTGATCGGCCGTTCCGGCGAAGCGTTTTGCTGGGAGGATCTGAAAGGAAAAACAATACTCGGCGGCCGGAAAGGCGGCGTCCCTGAAATGACGCTGGAATATGTCCTGAAGAAAAAGGGGCTGCAGCCCGGTGTGGACGTAACGATCGATACTTCCGTGCAGTTTGATATGATGGCAGGTGCTTTCGTAGGCGGGAACGGCGATTATGTAACGATGTTTGAGCCGACGGCAACTGAAACAGAACTGGCCGGGAATGGTTATGTGCTTGCTTCTGTCGGCGAGGAAAGCGGAGAAATACCATATACCGCATTCTTCGCCCGTCAGAGTTACCTGAAAGATCAGGATGATAAAGTGAGCCGTTTTGCTGCCGCCTTGACCAGAGGAATGGAATGGGTATCTTTACACAGCGCTCAGGAAGCTGCCGAGGTGATCGGCAGGCAGTTCCCCGGAACCTCCGCCGAAGTGCTGGCAAATGTAGTTCAGAGATATAAGGACATCGATGCGTGGAACAGCGATCTGTGTATGCAGCCGGAGGCTTTTGACCGGCTGCAGACCGTGATGCAGGAAGCGGGGGAACTGGAGGAACACGTCGATTTTCAAACGATCGTCGACAATACGTGGGCGAAAAAGGCCGCAGGCCTTTCTAAATCTTCTGATTAATCATGCACCAGTTCCAGCAGGGCGTTTAATCCGTCGGGATGCGGCGCGTTGACAGTAACCGCCATATAACAGTCGTTAAAGAACAGGCCGAAATAACGGTAAAGCTCGGAATCCGTCAGGTCGATCAGGTACGGGAAGGGTTCGCCGTAGTTGTTTTCAAAATAACGGATCCTGCCTTCCGCTTCAAGACGCGCCATATTCTCCTCGGAAACAAAGGTCCTCAGATCCGCGAAGGCATTGCTGTCCGGATCATCCTCGCTCATGAATAAAGAATAATATGCCTCCGGCGCAGCCAGGAAATCCAGATCCTGGGCCGCGATCCTCGCGATCAGCTTCTGCTGCAGCGTGTAGATCTGCTGCGCGTCCGGCATGGCGACGGAGGAGCTGATCTCGATATGGTATTTTTTGGGATCGTAACCCAGCTTTTCACAGAGGATCTCCTTCAGATCATCCATATCCTCCTTCAGGATCTCCTCGGAATAGAATTCGCCCTGGACCACGTTCGGGATGCTGTTGTAGATAATGCTGTGTATCATGGAAACAGCGAATACCACAACGGATATGATCACGATGATGTGGATGTGATAATACTCCCAGATATAAGCGATCTTGTCCTTAAAAGGCGCGCCTTTCAGTTTTCTCCACTGATCTTTTCCGGTGACTTCGTCTCCGTATATTCTGGCCATTGACTGGTTCTCCTTCGTTTGATTCCTGCTTTTTTCATCATGGGCCGGCCTCTTTCTGACGCGGGTGCGGGTACGGTCCAGCTTTCTGACACTGTAAACATATTATCATAGAAACGGTGAAAGTAAAACGGCTAATTCATGAAATCTTTGTTAAGCCGGACGTTCCTTACGGGATTCAACTTGACCGGAGATTCCAATTGGATTATAATGACATGCGTATTCCCGCAGGCAAGACCGGCCGTGATCACCATGGCAGTCTGCGGCAAAACCGGATTTTGAGGTGTTTATGGGAAAAATATTTAATATCAATAACCCGTTCTGGACGTTCATGGGAAAACTCGTAGACGTCGTGGTCCTGCATTTTATCTGGCTGGTCTGCAGTCTTCCGGTGGTGACCTTCGGCGCGTCCACTACGGCGCTTTATTACGCGCTTCTGAAGGATACACGTGATGAAGGCGCGCACTATGTACGTGATTTCTTCAAGTCCTTTAAACAGAACCTGAAACAGGGCATCATCCTGGGGCTGATCATGCTGATCTTCGGTGCCATCATGACCTTCGCCCTCCAGTTCTATCTGAGACTGGAAGCTACAAGCCTGCTGATCTCGATCGTCAAGGCGCTGGCGATCCTGGTGGCGATCATTTACATTATGATCCTGCAGTATGTGTTCGCGCTTCTTGCCCGTTTTGATAATACAGTAAAGAGGACCATCCAGAACGCGTTTGTCTTCTCCATCCGGTATATCGGCTGGACGATCCTGATGATCCTCATCATGGCGGCCTATATTTTTGTGATCCTGTGGTTCATGTTCATCCCGATCATGATCCCCGGCTACGCGCTGGTGGTATTCCTGGACTGCTATATCCTGAATCATATTTTCAAACCCTATGTAAAAGAGCAGGAGCCGGACGAGGATCCGGACGCGTGGAGCGTAGATGAATCCGAATACGCGCTGATGGGATCCTCCTATACACCGATTTTCGGCAAGGATGATGACGGGAAGGCAGAGACGCAGGCAGAAGCACAGGAAGCGCCTGAAAGCAGCGGCGCAGCACCGGAGGAACCGGAAGATCCGGACCGCCGGTAAGAAACCCGAATAAGGAGAACAGTCATGAGTAAAGTCAGAACCAGATTCGCGCCGAGCCCCACCGGCAGAATGCATGTCGGAAACCTCAGAACGGCGCTGTACGCTTATCTGATCGCGAAACATGAAAACGGAGATTTCCTCCTCAGGATCGAGGACACGGACCAGGAACGTTACGTGGAAGGGGCTGTGGATATTATCTACAGGACCATGGCGGCCACGGGCCTTCAGCATGATGAGGGCCCGGATAAGGACGGCGGCTGCGGCCCGTACGTCCAGTCCGAGCGGCAGGCGTCCGGCATCTATATGCAGTACGCGAAGATGCTGATCGATAAGGGCGAAGCGTATTACTGCTTCTGTGACAAGGAGCGTCTGGACACGCTGCATACCAAGGTGGGCGAGGACGGCAAGGAGATCAGCGTATATGACAAGCATTGCCTGAGCCTCACGAAAGAAGAGGTGGAAGCCAACCTCGCGGCAGGGAAACCTTTTGTGATCCGTCAGAACAATCCCACCACCGGAACCACGACCTTCCATGACGACATTTACGGTGACATTACTGTGGACAACAGTGAACTGGACGACATGATCCTCATCAAGTCCGACGGCTTCCCCACATACAATTTCGCGAATGTGGTAGATGACCATCTGATGGGCATCACCCATGTGGTCCGCGGCAATGAGTATCTCAGTTCCAGCCCCAAATACAACCGGCTGTACGAGGCCTTCGGCTGGGAAGTGCCGGTGTATGTGCACTGTCCGCTGATCACGGACGAGACCCATAAAAAGCTGAGCAAGAGAAGCGGCCATTCCTCCTTTGAAGACCTGATCGAGCAGGGATTTCTGGCGGAAACCGTCGTGAACTTTGTCGCGCTTCTTGGCTGGTCTCCGGAGGATAATCAGGAGATCATGGATATGGACGAACTGATCCGGAAGTTTGATTACCGGCACATCAATAAGTCCCCGGCGGTCTTTGATTATACCAAGCTGAAATGGATGAACGGCGAGTATATCAAGAAGATGGATGACGCCGCGTATCTGGAGCGGGCGCTTCCCTACGTCAGAGAGGTCATCAAAAAGGACCTGGATCTTACAAGGATCGCGCTGATGGTGAAGAGCCGTATCGAAGTATTTACGGACATTGCGGACAAGATCGGCTTCTTTGAGGAAGTTCCGGAATACGAGACCGCGCTTTATGAAAACAAGAAGGCAAAGAGCACGAAGGAAAGCTCTCTGATGGTCCTTACAGACGTCCTTCCCATTCTGGAAGCGCAGGAGGATTATTCCAATGACGCTCTTTATGAAACCCTCAGCAAGTACGGTACAGAACATGAATACAAGACCAATTTTGTAATGTGGCCGATCCGTACCGCAGTTTCCGGCCTCCAGATGACGCCGGGCGGCGCGACGGAACTGATGTCTGTCCTCGGCAAGGAGGAGAGCCTTAACAGGATCCGGAAAGCCATTGAGAAATTGTCCTGACCCAAAGGCCCGGGCATGAAAGAATGTTCCTTTCGATTTTCTGAACCGATCCGCACGTTCTGATGATTCGGCTGCTGCCTGTAGAGGCGGCAGCCGGACCTCTATCTATTCTTTATTTTCTATCTTCAGGAGTTTCATGAAACTGAATCAAACACAAGAGGCGGCGGCCCTTCACCATGAAGGTCCGGCGATGGTACTTGCAGGGCCCGGCGCGGGAAAGACCGCGGTGATCACTGCGCGTGTCCTCGCGCTGACGGGTATTTACGGGGTGCGGCCGGAGGAGATCCTGGTCATTACCTTTACGCGGGCTGCCGCGGCGGAAATGGAAGCGAGGTATACGGCGCAGGCGTCCGGATCCGGTGTGACCTTCGGCACCTTCCATTCGGTCTTTTTCCGTATGCTCCGCGCCAGGTATCATTATGAGGCGTCGGATATCCTCCGGGAGAGCGCGCGGATCCGGATCCTGGAAGAAACCGTCCGGAGGATGTACCCGGACACGCCCTGTGAACCTGGATTTCTTCAGGAGCTTTTATCAGAGATCTCGCTGGTGAAAAACAACGGTACGGATATGTCCGGATACCGTTCCAGAAACGGGAGAGTAGATTTCCAAAGAGTCCTGTCATGCTATAATGAAACGGTCCGGAAAAGCGGGAAGCTGGATTTTGACGACATGCTGATCCTGACCAAAAAGCTCCTTCTGGAAGAACCGGAGACCCTCCGGGAGTACCGGGAAAAATACCGGTATATTCTGGTGGACGAATTCCAGGATATCAACCGCACCCAGTATGATATTGTCAGACTCCTCGCGAAGCCGCGCCAGAATCTGTTCATCGTAGGGGACGATGATCAGTCGGTCTACGAATTCCGCGGCGCGGACCCGGCGTTTATGCTGTCCTTTCCGAAGGACTATCCCGGCGCGCGGGTCTACCGGCTGGACGTGAATTACCGGTCTGCCCCGGAGATCGTACAGGCTTCCGCACGGCTGATCCGGCATAACCGCGCGCGCTTTGAAAAGCCGCTCCGGCCGGAAAAGAAAACCGAAGGGTCTGTTACCTGGAACCGTGTAAAGTCCGAAAGAGAAGAATGCGCAGCCATCCTTCAGGAGATCCGGAATGCCCATGCTTCGGGCGTCCCATATGACGAGATCGCGGTCCTGTTCCGGACCAACAGCGGAATGGCCGGCGTCCTCGGCGCGCTGACTGCAGCGGGGATCCCTTTTTACACCCGGGACCGGATCCCGAATATTTTCAGGCATTTCGCGGTGAAACCTCTGTACGGTGTGCTGAATTTTACAGAAGGCCATCAGACAAGAAAAAATTTCCTGAGTTTTATGAACTGCCCGGTCCGGTATTTCAGAAGAGAAGACCTTTCATCGGAAACCGTTGACCTTGCGGAACTGAAGAAGGCATATGAAAAGGATCCTGCCAGACGTTTTATGGCGGAAAAGACGGAAGACCTGATCTTTGAGCTTTCGATGCTGAAACGTATGAGGACTCCGTATGCCAAGATCAATTACTTCCGGCGCGGTATGGGATATGACCGGTATCTTAAGGAAACGGCCGCGGAGAAGGGCATGAACGCGGATGAGCTGCTTTCCGTGATGGATGAAGTGCAGGACAGCGCGCGGGACCACGAGACGCTGGAGGACTGGTACGCCTTTATTACGGTATATACCCGGAAGCTGGAGGAGCGGCAGCAGGCGGGGGAACCGGAAAAAGACCGCGTGGCCGTCGCGACCTATCATGCCGCAAAGGGACTGGAGTATCATACCGTGATCCTTCCGGATCTGAACGAACGGATCATACCGCATGAAAAAGCGCTGGCCGAAGGAGGCGTGGAAGAGGAACGCCGGCTGTTTTATGTGGCAGTCACCCGCGCAGAAAAAGATCTCCGTCTTTTTTCCGTGGAAGAATACTACGGAAAAAGGACGGAGATCAGCAGATTCGTAAAAGAGCTGCGCTTATAGAAGATCGTTTTGATCCTCCGGCGCGATGGACTTCAGGTAGGCCAGGGGCGACAGCCCGGTATGCTCCTTAAAGGTCCGCGAGAAATGGTGGATGCTGGCATACCCGCAGAGCCGGGCGACATCGGTGACCTGAAAATTCCGGTTGGTGAGAAGGTTTCTGGCCTTTTCGATCCGGGCGTTGTTCAGATCCTGGATGGGAGAGATCCCGAAATAGTCCACATAGTATTTATAGAACTGGCTCCTGGACAGGGAGACCATTTCGCACATATTTGTGGAGGACCATTCCTTCTCGCAGTTCATCAGCATCATATTCCGAGCCTGGCAGAAGAGGTTGTACAGCGGACGGTCATGATTGACCTCCAGTTCCTCCTCCTGGCGGATCCGCGCGAACTCGATCAGTGTCTGGCGCAGATAAGTATCCGCCCGGTCTTCCCAGAAAGGCATCTTCGTAAAGAATTCCCGCTGGATCCTCTGGATATTCCTCAGGATCCGGTCCGGGTTCCTGGGATGGAAGACCGCGTCGCTGTTCAGGCGGTAAGCGGCAAATTCCGTGGCCGGCATGGAGAAATGCACGAAACTTAAGGAAGAATTGTGCATCGGACTGATGCGCTGCGGAGTTCCGGGCTCAAAGATCACGCAGGTTCCGGCATCCACGGGCTGCGTGATATCATCCGTTGTGACGTTTACGGAACCGGAAAAGAGCATGAGACAGTAGTCCCCGCTGCCCTTCGGCCGGTTGATATTCAGGAACTGCGGATCTGTGATCTCGCAGCCAACGTAATTCACCGTAATCATGGCGCGTCCTTTCTTGTTTTTGATGAAATATAGAGTAATCGTAAACCAGAGTTCTCAAAAAGTCAAGAAAATCCGTGCCGCAAGCACGTGTTTTTTAACAGTTTTTCCAGTCAGAAATCAATCAGCGAGGCGCTTCAGCGCTTCCATGCACATCCTGCCGTTGTGATACGGGCATTTCCAGGGATTCACAAGATCAAGTCCGCGGTCCGTACCGTCCGGAAGCACTTCGGATTTCCATTCGCCGCAGCCAGGACGCCGGTCGATCTGGTTGTTCTTGATAAATTCCCAGACACGGAGCGCTTTATCGTAGTAGCCCTTTTCTTCCGGGAAATTCTTATACGCGTTTAAAAGTGCCACTGTGGTTTCTGCCTGCACCCACCAGACCGCGGTCCTGTCCTGCCGTCCGTCCGTGCAGTCGTTATAAAGATAGTCTCCGCTGAAGCCTTTTGCCAGGGTATTTTTCATGATGGAGATCAGCAGAGGCTTTACCTTATTTGTGTAAGCGGGGTCGTCCAGGATCTCCAGTGTCCGCTCCACCAGCCAGGAGGCTTCGATATCATGGCCATAGGAATGCAGGTCCTGCAACGTCCGGTAATCCCGGTCAAAGAAGCACTCCAGGCGCTGAAGCTCCGGATTATAGATGTGTTCCGCTACGATGTCCAGCATGAAGCAGATGCTTTTCCGGACGTCCGGATCTTTGGTGACCCGGTAAAGCTCAGTGTAGGCCTCCAGAAGATGAAGAAGGGAATTCATGGTCCGGTAAGCCGCGGTGCCCTCCGCCAGTTTTTCGTTACTTGCGGGCTTCAGGTCTCTTGTGAAAGCCTCCAGATATCCCTTGTCATCCTTCATATATGTCTCCACTAGCCTGTAGAGACCCATCGCGATCTCCCGGGCTTCATCGTTTCCGGACGCTCCGTAGTAGGATGAAAGACCGTAAATCGCAAAGGCCTGGTTGTAGGAATGCTTCTGTGTATCCGACGGTTTTCCTTCCCGGGTCACAGACCAGTAGATCCCGCCGTATTCCGGGTCCAGGAAATGATCCCGAAGCATCCGGTAGGCATATTCCGCGTCCTTCAGATACGTTTCGGATCCCAGCACCGCGGCGCAGTTGCTGAAGAACCACAGGATCCGGCTGTTCAGAATACCGCCCTTGTCCGCATCCGGATGCACCGTAAGCTCGTGGTCCACCACTCCGTAGTATCCGTCATACTCTTTATCCTGCAGTTTCTCCCAGAACGGGATAATGTCTTCTGTCAGATGTTTTCTGATTTCCTCCGCAAACATAGGCCAGCCTCTCTTTCCTTTTGATGATGCCCGCATCTGTTTAGCCGGATCGGGCAATGATTTAGCTTTATTTTCTTAAATTTAACATTATTAAGCAAAGAAGTCAAGCCATGGGCATCAGAGAGATGAATGCTGAAAAAATATAGTTTTTCGTGGGTTTTCGGATTATTTGTTGACAAACCGGGGATTCGGTGATATGAAGAAAATGATCAGGTCAGACAGTGATTCGCGGATATCCGTTTAACCTGATCAGAGATTGATTTAGTCTGATTTAACTATTATGAGCACAGGATCAAAGAAGATAATTCTGAATGTATGAGAGGAGGATGAGAATGTTTAGACAGGATGTTCTGCCGCGCTGGATGGGATTTAACCTGATGGGCATCTATATGAAGGGAAGATTCCCGGGGTATTACAATGAAGAAGATTTTCAGATGATGTCGGATCTGGGCTTCAACTTTGTGAGGCTTCCTTTATCCTACAGATTCTGGATCAAAGACGACGACCCATGGAAGATCGATGAAAGCAAGCTGGAACCGCTGGACCAGGCAGTGCGCTGGGGAGAAAAATACGGGATCCACGTGAATATCAGTTTTCACCGCGGACCCGGATACTGTATTCATGATTACGGCTCGCCGAACAATTCGGAGCCCTTTGACCTCTGGAAGGATGAAGAGGCGCTCAACTGCTACATCATGCACTGGGTGACTTTCGCGAAACGCTACCGCGGGGAGAGCGCGGCGAATGTATCCTTCAACATGCTGAACGAGTCCTGCAAATGTTCCCATGAGCAGCACGAAAAAGTCATGCGCGCCGCGACCCGCGCGATCCACGAGATCTCACCGGAGCGCATTACCATCGTCGACGGCCTGGCCGGAGGCAATTACATGCCGGCGGATCTCGGGGACCTTGCAAAGGAGAATGTGGCGTTCTCCTGCCGCGGATACATTCCTTCCGGCGTCTCCCATTACCGCGCGTCCTGGGTGGACAAGGACGGGACCTTCCCGTATCCTACCTGGCCGAACGGGCTGGCGGGAGACCAGGTATGGTCTTACGAACGCCTGGACAATCATTACAAAGCCTGGGCAGCCATGGCGCAGGCCTTTGGCGCCGGCGTGCACTGCGGTGAAGGCGGCTCCAACCATAATTGCCCCCATGACGTAGGCCTTCGCTGGCTGGACGACCTTCTGTGCATCCTGAAATCCTATAATATCGGTTACGCGCAGTGGGAGTTCACGGGGGATTTCGGTATTCTGGATTCCAACCGCAAGGACGTGGCGTATGTGGACTACAGAGGACATCAGCTGGATAAGGAAATGCTGGACGTTCTCCGCAAATACCTGTAACAGTACAGACCATTGAAAGGAGGAATCACCGCATGTTTCAGCAGACGAAACTGCCCCGCTGGAAGGGTTTTAACCTGATGGGCATGTTTACCAGCAAAAGTCCCGGACATTTTGAGGAAGAAGATTTCCAGATGATGGCGGACTGGGGATTTAATTTTGTGCGCCTTCCCCTGACGTACCGCCTGTGGATCGATGATGAAGATGAATATAAGATCAATGAAAGCAAGCTGGAGCCCCTGGATGAGGCGGTCCGCTGGGGTGAAAAATACGGCATCCACGTCAACATCAGTTTTCACCGCGGCCCGGGCTACAGCGTCAATGGAGAATTTAAGGAGCGTTTCTGCCTCTGGACAGATCCCGAAGCCCTGGACTGCTTTATCTATCACTGGACAACGGTGGCGAAGCGGTACAAGGGAGAGAAGCTTTCCGACGTCAGCTATAATCTCCTGAATGAACCGGCTGGCGTCAGCCCGGAACAGCATGAGCGCGTCATGCGTGCCACGATCCGCGCGATCCATGAAGTAGATCCCGGCCGCACCATTATCCTGGACGGTCTGAACTACGGCAACATCCCAATGCCTGAACTTGGAGATCTGGGAGCGGACAATGTTGCCCAGGCCTGCCGGGCCTACGTTCCTATCGGCGTGTCCCATTACCGCGCGTCCTGGGTGGATGAACACAGCGATTTCCCGTATCCCACCTGGCCGGACGGAAGGGCGAAAAATGAGATCTGGTCTCTGGAAAGGCTTAAGAATCATTATAATGCCTGGGCGGGGATGGCTGAGGCGATGGGCGTAGGCGTGATCTGCGGCGAGGGCGGCCCGAACAATACCGTTCCCCATGAGATCGCGCTCCGCTGGATGGAGGATTATCTGGATATCCTGAAGTCCTGCAATATTGGCTATGCCCAGTGGAACCTGAAGGGTGGATTCGGTATTCTGGATACATACCGGAAAGACGTGGATTATGTGGATTATAAAGGCCACAAGCTGGACAAGAAAATGCTGGATCTGTTACAGAAATACTGATCTTTGGACCGGTCAGAAAGACCGCGTTTCCTGACCACGAAAAGAACGGGGTACCCGATGCGGTACCCCGTTTGCGTTACGGAATTCAGTTTCCTTTTTCCTTCTGCTGACGGACCATCTCTTCGATATCCGGCCGCTGTTCTTCCATCAGTTCATCCCAGTCGCCATCGTAATCATATGTGACCTCGGCTCCGCTTTTGATCCTCTGAATGTAGGCATCCAGCAGGTCAAAATCCCGGGCGTAGCAGTGGAAGCTGTTCGCGCGGTGCGTATAGGTGCCCATCGGGAGTCCCAGCGCGTCCGCGATCTTTTTCTGAAGCAGGATCAAAGCGAAGGCATTCATATAAGAGGCTTTGCAGGCGTCATTGGAGCGGAACAGGATCTTGCAGTGCAGGGCTCCGTCCCGGACAAAGTACTGGGCATGCTGCCAGCAGGCCGGATCGTCGCTGCCCATATCCTCCGGGGAACGGATATCCATGACCGCGCGGCGCGACCAGGGATTCCGGCGAAGCTCGTCAATGATAAACTGATACTGGGAAGCGTAACGCGCGTGGTAGGTGTAGACCCAGTTGCCCCTTTCGATCTCAAAATCCATGATGCCGTCCAGCATCTCCTGCCGGTACTGCTCCAGGCTCCGGGGATCTCCGAAGAAAAGGCGGGAGATCATGGGTTCTGCCAGGGGCTCCGTCACCACATAGGTCATACTGACTTCCTTCTGCTCCGTATTCCA
>CADCQD010000208.1 GCA_902803485.1 uncultured Eubacteriales bacterium
ATGGATCAGATACTCTTCTCCTGATTTCCTCAGCTGGTTTCTGTGCATCTCCTCGGCGACATCATAAGCTCTGGAGATGATGTCCATATCGTAGTTCGGATTGTATTGTTCAATTGTACTGAGGAATTCTCTCTTGTTCATAGCAGCTTAAAGTCTGAAGGTGTCGTCCTGTTCTCTGGGTTCTTCTTTTTTCTGGGCACCCTTAACATAACGCTTGGAACGTTTCTTGTTGGCCTCTTTCTTCCTGTTGGCGGTTGTGTCCGCAGGTTTGGAAGGCTTCTGGGCAGGCGCTTCCCCGGCGGTCTCTGTTGCTTTTGCTTCAGCTGATTTGGCTTCAGCTGCTTCAGCTGCCTTTGCTTCTGTTTCAGCAACCTGTTCTTCTGCCTTCGGAGCTTCTATTTTCTTAGGCACATAAGGCTTGCCCTCTTTCTTCGCCTTCTTTTTCGCTTTCTTTTCGGCTTCTTTGATCTGTCTCTGATACTCAGTCGTCCTGCCTCTTCTGCCGAGTTCGTAGAAGATCGGTGAGCAGACGCAGATGGAGGAGTAAGTACCGGCCAGTACGCCGACCATCAGCGGGAATACGAATTCGCGGATGGCGTCTCCGGCAATGATGACGATCGGTACCATGACGATCAATGTCGTCAGGGATGTCATCATGGAACGTCCCAGTGTCTGGGTGATACTCTGATCAATGGTCTCCTTGAGCGTTCCCCTCTTCATGTATCTTATATTTTCTCTGATGCGGTCAAATATTACGATGGTATCGTTGATCGAGTAACCGACTACCGTCAGGATACCGGCGATGAACGGGTTGTCCACGGTGATTCCGAAGATAGCGTAGAACGATATGACGATCAGCACGTCATGCAGCACGCCCAGCATGGCGGCGCCGCCGAACTTCCATTCGCGGAACCGGATCCTGATGTAGACCATCATACACAACGCGGATATGATGATGGCCAGGATGGCGTTGTTCCGAAGTTCCTTACCAACTGACGGACCGAAGTATTCCTGCGTTACGACATTGTCGTCGCCCTTGATGCCGAATTCATCATTTACTGCACTGATCACTTCTGCTCTGTGTGCTTTATCCAGGGACTCAATGGTACGGATAACAATCTGATCGTTGTCCTGGCCTGCGTAGATGATCTGCGGGTCGAGGTCGAACGGCTTGACAGCGTTCTCCACCTGGGAGATCTTGACCTGCTTGCCCATATCCAGCTGGATCATGGTGCCGCCTGTGAAGTCGATACCGTAGTTCAGGCCGCGGATCATGCCGAACGCCAGTCCTATGATCAGAATTCCTGCGGAAATGCAGTAGAAGACTTTACGCTTGTCCATGAAGTGGATGATATTGGTAAGGTGGAAGGATGCAGTTCCGTCCTGCTTGATGCCGAAGAAGGATTTCTTCGCGAACTTATCGCTTCCTGCCATCAGTTTCACATAAAGCTGTGTGATGAAGACAGCGGTGAAAATGCTGACGATGATACCAACCATGAATGTGTATGCAAAGCCTTTAACGGCGCTGGTTCCGATTTCATAGAGGATAACCGCTGCAATCAGTGTTGTGACCTGAGAGTCAATGACCGTGGTCATAGCTCTCTTCGAACCCGTCTCGGTGGCCACCCGCACTGTGCGTCCCAGCACGATTTCCTCACGGATACGGGAGAATATAACGACGTTGGCGTCTACCGCCATACCGATGGAAATGATGATACCGGCAATGCCCGGCAGTGTCAGGACGGTTCCCATGGACGCCATGATGTTCAGGATCAGAACAACATACAGCAGCAGCGCGATATCAGCGCAAAGACCTAATCCCCTGTATATGAACAGCATGAGGAGAAGTATGATCGCCAGACCGATGAGACCGCCGATGACGCTCATTTCCAAAGCATTGTATCCGATCGTTGCAGACTGGACTGATGAGGTAACTTCTGTCAATCCGATCGGCAGCGCACCACCGTTGATTTGTGCAGCCAGAAGCTGTGCTTCTTCCTGACTGAAATCACCTGTGATCGTGCAGCTTCCGCCCAGGATCGGCTCGTTTACGTTTGGTGCTGAAATGATCTGGTCGTCAAGCACAATGGCAATGGCGCCGTTTCCAACGCCTTCCATGGTAGACGTGACTTCGCCGTTGAATGCTTTCGTTGTAGCATCTCCAAAGGCATCTGCACCCTTTCTGTCAAACTGCAGGTTTACTGCGTATCCTGTGGACTGGTCATCTCTGGCAGCTTCTGCCTTCTTGACGTTGCTTCCCTCAAGCACGACAGTTCCATCCGCCAGCTTGAATTCAAGTTTCGCCGTTTTGCCAATCAGTTCGATGGCTTCTTCGGG
>CADCQD010000209.1 GCA_902803485.1 uncultured Eubacteriales bacterium
GTGGGTGACCGCGTAAAGGCGCCGGTCCTGCTGGTTCAAAAGCCACATGACGGCGATCTCCGCGTTCAGCCCCGTGCGCAGGAGCGTGAGCGCCTCCGCCAGGGCGCTGTCCGTCTCGCCGCCGGACTCAAAGGCGTTCATCATGCGCCAAAGGATCTGAACATTGCTGTCAATTGCGTCCATGAAACAGTTCCTCCACCTTTCCATTCAGCAGTTCGTCGCCTGTGTTTTTCAAAAGAGACATAAAGTCATTTGCATGTTCATCGCTAAGATATTTCCTGTCATAATGAAACTGGAAGACCATTTGCCCGTCCTCATGTCTTACCTGCACGATCACGCCGGGTCTTACTTCACGCTTAACATGCCGGTTTTCAAGAGAAAGCTGCTTGCCGAGAGATCGTATCCCGGAGCCGGAACTGAACCAGTCCATGATGTAGGATGTGCCCAGGCTTTTGTAATCATCCTCCTGCGCAGCCTCTGAATCAAAGTTATAGTAGGAGTACCGGATCGTCTGATTCATCTGCTCATTGATATCTTGAAACAGCTCTGACAGCGATCTGTTCGGGGTCGTGATGCCGATTGCGCCTGTCGTGAAGCGCAATCCTGCGATATTCTCGTTCGGCGATCGGTTGTCCAGAATGTTTTCCAGATAGGACGGCTTCCCGTTGTATTGTTCCATTGCCAGGCAGACAAGCAGATTGATAAAGCCCGCAGGAGTAGAATCGTATTTCGATACAAGGCGGTCGACCTTGCCGAGGGGGAATGAGATATCTTTTGTGATTCCCTGTCCGAACTGTCCGGTTTCCTCTTTGATCAGATACCGCATCCGGGCTGCCGGATTCAGTTTCTGCCTGTAATACTCGGAAGCATCCTTCATCATATCGTCCGGAACCGGGATCGCACAATCATAGGCGTATGCAAAGTAATAGGCCGGACGTACGCCGCCTCCGTTGTACAGCGTTAAAATATCCTGAACAAACAGTCTCACGCCGGCGCCGTCTGTTATCAGGTGTGCGATCTGGAAGAACAGGTACTTATGTAAGCCGGTCCGGATCAGGCGGATCCGAATCAGAGGCTCGCCGTATTCGAATGGCCCGACGAATGTTTTCTGAAGCTCTTTTACTTCTTCTTCCGTCATTGTCTCGATCTCATACCGAGGCGTTTCCGGGTTATAGACCTGGACGGGTTCCCCATTATCGTCTTCGATCGCCACATTGAAGGAAGAGTTCAGGCAGGCGTATGCATTCAGCGCATCTCTAAGCTTCTCGATGCTTACCATCGGCGACAGTCTGTAAGCCGCGACGAAATCATGGATGCCGTTTGCTTCCAGCCACATCCATTTTTGCATGGGAGAAAGAGGGCTTCGCCTCGCTTGGCAGATCATCTCCTTTTCCTCGTCACTCATCTTGCTGCTGCCCTCAGCAGCATACAGCTCAGAGATGTTCTCTACCGTGCGGCCCTTGTATATGAGCTTCGCATTGAGATCGTCCATGCCCACTTTTGCGAGAACTTCCATTGCCCGTATGGAATTGCCGCCGAGCAGGAAGAAATCATCCTTGATGCCGATTCGCTCCAGTCCCAGTACTTCGGCCATCGCCTCAGTCAGCGTTCTTTCAAACTCGTTTCGCGGCGCTGCATACGCTTCCAGCAGAGCACAAGCAGGAAGCTTCAGTGCGTTTCGGTCCATTTTTCCGGAGGCAGTCAGCGGTACGGCGTCAATCTGAATGAAATAGGAAGGTATCATATAATAAGGCAAGACACGCTCCAGCTTGGCGCGCGCCTGGACCCCATCAATGGTCACCTTGTCCGTATAGTAAAGTGCGACGGTCGCCTCTTCTTCAAATCCTCTTGCGGCACACCAGGTCAGACCAAACGCTTTTTTACACGCCGCTTCGATCTCGGCCGGTTCAATACGGTTTCCGTTGATTTTGACCATATCGTCGTTGCGGCCCTTCAGAATGAGCTGTCCATCCCTGTAAACAGCAAGATCTCCCGTATAAAAGTATCCGTCTGTAAAATGCATACGGTTTTCCGCTTCGCAGTTGATGTACCCGCGGCAATACGGATTATAGAAGCATATTTCCCCGGTCTCACCGTCTGCCGCCGTATTGCGCGCTTCGTCCACAAGACGGATGTCCAGAGCAAAGAGCGGCTTCCCGATGGGAACAACATCGTATGGGCGCGTTATGACGAACTCGGATATCGTAAAAAAGGATTCCGACATCGTATAGGTGTTTACCAGCTCGCAGTTTTTCAGAGCGATGTTATTTGCAGGCTCTGCGCCTGTATAGATGCACTGCATGAACGGTCCCGTTTCATCGCCTGACAGACGGAGAAACGACGGCGAAAGGAACATCTCATTGACGCGGTGCATCAGGAGGAATGCATTGAGCTTGAATGGATTCCTGGCGGTATCGTAATCTATGACATAGAGATGTCCGCCGCAATACAGGAAGTGAACGATGATCTTAAGAGAAGCCACGAAATTCAGCGGCGAGATCAGCCCCCATCTTGTCTGGACGGTTTCACGCCATGTACCGTCTTCCCGCATCTCCGATATCATTTCAAGCTTCAGCTGTCCGTATTCATGCATAACGCCTTTCGGCGCGCCGCCGGTTCCGGAAGTGTAAACGCACACAGCGAGATCGTGATCGTCCGGGACTGCGTATTCCCGCTCCGGCTCGCATGAAACAGCCTCGCTCCAGTTTTCTTCATTCAATTCGAATTTTGTACTGCAATCCCAGCGGATGTAATTCACGCGCTCCGCAGCAGCTCCGGATTCCACCAGAACAAAGGCGGCGCCGGTCTTCGCAACTCCCAGAACGGCAATGACCGATCGGGCGCTTCTTTCCAGATGAATCAGCACCACATCATCCTTTCCGATATCATGTTTCATCAGAAAAGCATGGATGCGGTCAGACAGATCATCCACTTCCAAGCGGCTGTAGGTATGTCCTGACATGTCCGTGAGAGCGAACGCGTTCGGATCAGACTTCAGATGATCCCGCCACGCATCCACCACATATTTAAAAGATTCAACTGTGTTTTCCAGTTGGTTCTTCTCCATGGAGAATTCTCCCTCTTCTTACTTTTTCATATCACCATAAGGAAATGCACGAATCGCGTTTTTCTGCGATCACCGAGGCAGATTTCCCTGAATATGAAATAAAACCGTAACGGTTAAACGTCCCGTCGTTTTCATCGAAGATTCTTCCTGCAGCAATCATCAGCGCGCTGACATCTCCCGGCCAA
>CADCQD010000210.1 GCA_902803485.1 uncultured Eubacteriales bacterium
CGGCGTTCCCGGCGAGGCCCGGCATGGTACATTTGCAGTACAGATTCTGCGCCACCAGCTCGTACGTCCAGGTGCTTCCTTCATCCTCCAGTCTCAATCCGTACTTCTTTCCGTTCCGGAAGGACATGTCCCGCATCGTAAAATGCTTGAAGCTGTTCAGCAGCATGCAGCTTGCCAGTCCTGCTCCGTCAATGACACCTCCGGATACGAAGAGGTTCCAGTCTTCCGCGTCGTAGTCCTCGGAAGGTACCAGGTGCCCCTCATGTTCCTTCACGTCCGGCATCCCGAGCCTGGCGTCATATTTCAGAACAAAATCCATCTCTTTTACTGCTTTCAGTACCGCCGATTTGTGCAGCAGAATGGAGCAGCAGGATGTGATCACCACGGGGGACGCGATCTCATACACGCCGGCCGGGATGTAAAGCACACCCTTTCCCAGGGTCTCCGCCGCGCGCATAATGCGCGCTTCATCACTGTTTTCCCCTGTGTTTCGTTTAAAGCTCGTCAGTATTCCATCAAAAACTGCACATGGCATCTTCAGTCCCTCCCAGTTGAATTCTTATCAAGCAAAAATCCGTCTCAAGCCATATGGCTGGTTTCTGAAACCATCATACGCACTTCAGACGGATTTTTCAATAAATATCATGTCTGTTTTTGTAATAGTTCTGCCCCTCGCAGGAAAGCGTTCCAGCAGGCCCCGAGGCTCAGCTCCGGTTCAGATCCACCCATCATGGCCGGCCTGCGACTCAACCCCATTTTCTTAAGAGGGGCTTGATCTTTCTGGAAAGAATGTCTGCCAGCACCAGCTTCACGCCGTCAGGGATCAGATACGGCACCACACAGGTCATCAGCCCCTGGATCCAGGTAAATTCCGATCCTCTTGCACCCATCACCGCGATAAACCGGACTGTGCCGAAAAGGTAGCACACCAGAAGTCCGAACGCCAGCGCCGCGTCCTCCAGATAACGATTGGTAAGTTTTGGCTCCAGCAGTCTGTAGATCACACCAGTCAGCAGGAAGCCGGCAATGTATCCTCCGGTAGGCCCCAGCAGTACGCCGATTCCCGCGCTGAATCCGGAAAAGACCGGCAGGCCCACCGCGCCCAATAGAATGTAGATCAGGATCGCCAGCGTTCCGTAACTGCCGCCCAGAAGCTTCAGTGCCATGAACACTCCGAGGGTCTGCAGCGTAAAGGGAACCACCGACGGGATCGTCACCCAGGCGCAGATCGCGATCAGCACCGCCATCATTGCCGTCTTTGCCAGATCCTGTATCCGGAAACCGTTCTTTTGGGGTTTCTTATCGTTAACCCGGTCCTTATCCGTGACTTCGTTTTTCTTCCATGTGTTCATACTCTGCCTCTCCTCTTCCTATATTCCGCGCCTGACATACATCGGTGCAGTACCGCTTATCATAGCTTATTCAGCACAGGATATGCATCGGTGCAGTCCCGCATATCATAGCTTATTCCGCACAGGATATGCATCGGCGCAATCCCGCATATCATAGCACAGGAACAGGGGAAAAACAAGACACGGCGACGCGGAGGACCTCTTCCCCCTATATTTTGCTTGTCACATCCATGAATCAGATTTATACTGAATATAAGAATCAGTGATCTGGCCATTCCGGTCCGGGGCGGCAGACTGCCGCACGGTCAGGACGTCCCGGATCACATCGCCGGACGCAGCAGGAAGCATACAGAAAGTGAGGAATTTCTATGAGCGAGTGCGCAAATTACCCCTGGGGGAAGTATCTCCTCCCGAACGATAAGATCTCTGTTCAGGCGACCTATGATCCCCGGCCGTGCCTGGAGATGTTTGAAAAAAGAGTTTTCCCGTCTGTGGACGAAAAAGTGGGCGATCTGACTTACTATTTCTATGACCCCACGCTTCACGGATATTCCGCGGACGGCAAATATCCGCTGATCTTCGCGCTCCACGGCGCCGGCGCAGCCCTTCATGGCATTGACGCGGTGGCCTGGTCCGGAGCGGCGATGTATGCTTCCGAAGCGTACCAGAAGCGGATGGGCGGCGCCTATATCCTGGTACCCCTTGCGAATGAAGTACAGCAGGAGGACGGTTCCATGCGGGGCCTCTGGATGTCTCCCGCGTCCGAACCGGATCACAGCATTTATGAGCCGTCGATCCTGGCGCAGGTGGAACCCTACCTGAAAAACGGACACATTGCCAATATGCTGGGCACGGATACCATTTACGCCGATACGCTGTACAAACTTCTGCACACCACGCTGGACAAATATCCGGCCATTAAGAATACGGTTTTGTTCGGCACCTCCTCCGGCGGTTACGGCGGATGGCGTGTGCTGATCAATCATCCGGAAGACTTCGCTTTTGCGGTACTGATGGCGGGCGCGTATCTCCCGGCTACCTGCGAACTGAAAAAGATCGAAGAAAGCGGCTGCGAGGTGCTGGTGGCGCACAGCCGGAATGACGAGGCGGTGCCATTTGAACTGGCGACTGCGCCGAACATGCCGTTCTTTGAGGCGTCCCCGCGCTTCAGGACCTTCTGCCCCGTGCTGATCCGCAGAGGAGACCATGGCGTAGCGTCGAATCCTTTCTCCGGCCATGAGATCGGCCAGCACTGCATCAACGACATCATCCAGCAGGATCTGATGTATGACGACGGCCAGCCCTGCGATCCGGGCATTCCGGAGGGCATCACCGGGCTGATCAGAAAATACACGTAAGGAGCAAAATCAGAAAATACACGTAAAGAGCAGAATCAGAGAATACACGTAAGGAGCAGAACGTGAAGATACTTTTGACAGGCGACCCGCGTGCTGCAGGCATGATCCGCAAAAAACCTGACCCGAAAAAAGACTATCGCCCATTTGAGTATACCTGTACTTTTTCTCAGGATGGCAAATATCTGATCAAAAATACATTGACAGGCGCAGTGGCGGAGCTTTCGGCCGCTGAATGGTCTTTCCTGGAAAACTGCAGGGAGCAGCCGGCAAACGGCGCGAAGCTTAAGGAACTGGGCTTTGAACCACTTGCGGAACACTGCTTTCTCATCGATGATACCATCGACGGTTACGCGCTGTATCAGCAGGTAGTCTCCATCATCAAAACCATGTCCCGTGAGGAAGCAGGCACAAAAACCTACACGATCCTGCCTACCACGGGCTGCAACGCCCGCTGCATCTACTGCTATGAACAGGGGCTTGCGGTAAAGACGATGAGCGAAGAAACCGCGGACCGGGTCGCGGAATTTATCAACGAGACACGCTGGCAGGATCAGGTATCGCTGATCTGGTTCGGCGGCGAACCCCTGGCGGGCAGCCGGATCATCACACGCATCTGCCGCAGCCTGGAAGAAAAAGCCATTCCTTTCAAATCAAAGATCATCACTAATGCCACGATGCTGACTCCTGAGCTTCTGGAGGAAGCCATTTCCTGCTGGCATCTGGAGTCGGCACAGGTATCCGTCGATGGAGAACGAAAGGATTACGAAGCCAGAAAGCTGTACGCGGACCCTTCAGTCTATCATTATGACGCCATGATGGCCGCGGTCGGAAGCATGCTGGAAAAAGGGCTCAAAGTCGTCCTCCGCTGCAACTATGACGCCGGCAATTTTGAAGGCCTGAAAGCATTCATTGACGACGTAAAGCTTCATTTTGGAAACACGGATCTTTTGTCCGTCTATCTGGCCATGCTGTTTCAGACGCAGTCCGTGGAAAACGGCGTCGAACTGTACCGGAAAGCCCAGGAACTGAACGCGTATCTCCGCAAGCTGGGCCTGAAAGGCGAAGCAAAACCTCATCATCTGAAGCTGAATCTCTGCGGTGCTGACAGCGGAGACAAAAGCGTGGTGATCACCCCCGAAGGCAAGCTGTATCATTGTGAGCATCTGCCCGGGAACACGGAATTCGGCAGTGTCTACGACCGGGAGATCCGCGTCACAAGCGATCCGCGCGCAGAACTCCCCGCCGATGATAAATGCAGGAACTGCTGTTTTCTTCCCGAGTGCACGCCATTTTACAGAAACGGCTGCTCGGATTATTTCGAATGCTGTAAGGAATATAAGCAGATCGACGCGGAGGAAGCATTCCGCCGCCTGATGTAACGGGTCATAACCCGGAGTCATAGTCCGGCACAAGAAAGAAGCAAAGCCCTGGAAGAATCAATGTCCTGATTTTGATCTGGTGGCCATTATCTGATATAGAATGAGGAAACTGCCGCACGAAAAAAGTGCGGCAGTTTTTTGGGACCCGTAATGGGGAAAATCTCCGTATGCTGGCGTACGGAGATTTAACGAATGCGTACATTCCCGTAATGCGGCTTTATGTCGCTTCCGGTGATTTGACGAATTTTATCAAAAAAGGATGGCGGCCGGTGATCTGCCTACATAAATTAAACAAATTTCTGTTGTCTATTCTGTAATGATCGTTCTCCCGGTAAACCATTTACATCAATCCATTCTAATCCAAAACTTGTTTATGTAAGCAGGACAGCTGTGTTTTTGCTTGTTACATCAATTTCAAGCAGAATAGCGGATTTACTGTAATTTACTTCTCGATTAAGAGTAGACACGAGTCATAAGTGGCACTATCACAGAGCTCATGTCAAAAGTGACCCACCATGTTACATAAACAAGCTTTCTAACCTGTATTTTAATGTAAATTGCCCGGCCGGAGCCGCTCCTCTTACATAAAAAGCGGAAGCCAGATCTGGATTGATGTAATTGAAAAGCAGGCCCGGTCAAATTACATCAAAGAGCCAGCCATAAGCAGGTTTTCACGTAGTCCTCAAAAGACGCCAGGGGCAAAACTGGATGCAGATGGGATTCAGGTGGATGCAGATGGGATTCAGGTGAATGCAGGTGGGATATAAGAGCATGACAAAAAAACATGATAAAAGAATGCGGCAAGGGAGTCCCCCTGCCGCATTCCTGCTTTAATATTCTGCCTTTCTTATCTGTACCGCCATGTACGGTCTTCCGGGAAGGTCGATCCTGAACCTGCCCTGATAGACTCCGCGGTCTTCTGTAGTCATGTTCCAGGTATCCAGCACCCGTACCGCGTACTTCGTTTCATCGTCGAAATAAAACTCACGGAAACTGGGACGCATGAAGCTGTAGTAATACAGATAATAATCCTTCGGGCTGCCGTCCGCCGGGGAGTTTTCCGGCACGCCTGCCACCTCATCCCAGCCTTTCTTCTCATAAATGCGCAGCCCCGAGTCCGGTGTCTCGCACATGATGTCGTGAAGGAACCGGAAGCGCTTATGGCTTTCGCCCCGAAGCTTTCCGCCGTGGGACCACCAGAGCACGCCATCGAAATCCGGAGTCATCATCGTCTCGCCATGGCCTGGATAGCCGCCGCGCACAAAGGCCTCCCAGAAGCGCCGCACCATCTCCTCGCCGGAGATATTGCCCCAGCCGTGCTGGATATTGCCTTCATAAGCGATCTCGTCCAGAACACAGGGCTTGCCGAACTGGCGGCGCCACTCATCCGTAAACTCCGCCGTCCGGTACAGATCCTGCCGCTGCAGGGAGCAATGGGTGATCCAGGGCCGGGTGTGATCATAAAACTCAATGCAGTTGTGGATGGATCTGGGGTGGCCGTAAGGATCCTCATTCACCAGGATCCCGCCGTATCTTTCCCAGTCCGCCGTAGTCTTCTTCCTCAGCAGGTCGTACTCGTTCGCCAATGACCACCAGACGTTCCGGTACGCGCTGAATCTGGCGATCACATAGCGCCAGTACAGGTCATCCTGGTCCGGAGCCATCTGGGAGAAACCCCAGCGGTCATAGGGATGCATGACAATGAGATCCGCCTCGATCCCCATTTTCGAAAGCTCCTCTATACACCACTCCAGATGGCGGAAGTGCGCCGGATTGAACCGGTAAAAGTCCCAATGATTGCCTTCCGAATCCGGGCCGTATTCCATGAAATTCTCCGTCGTCAGGACCGAAGAATCCATCGGCGTCCCCTCGTAGGGATAGGACCTGGGCTCCCGGAGGTTGTAGTCATAATGTTTCGGGAAAATGCAGAACCGGATCTTATTGAAGGCGCTCTCCCGCAGCGTCTCGAGGGTTTCCCGGATCCTCTCATCGCTCTGCAGCGCCCACACATAGCAGGTGGTGCCAATGGAATAATACGGAGTGCCGTCGGCGTATGCGAAGTGGAAGGTATCCGCCACATGCACCGGCCCGTGGTTTCCGGCAGCCGGAGGCGTCACAAGGAAGCTGCCCTCCAGAGCAGTTTCCGAAGGTTCTGAACCGGAGTCGCCGGTACACGAGCTAACATCGTCAGAGCAAGTTCCGGCATCGCCGGAGCAAGCGCTGCTTGCTGCGTTTTCGGAACATGCACTGCCGGCCGTTTCTGAAAAGCTGCCACAGATCCGGTACGTATACTCGCCCTCAAAGGAC
>CADCQD010000211.1 GCA_902803485.1 uncultured Eubacteriales bacterium
AGCTTCTTCTGCAGCGGGTGCTTCGGGGTTGTCCTTCTCTACGATCTGCTTGATCACGCGTGCGAAGTTCGCGATCGGAGACTGCATACTGCCGAACAGTCTGCCAAGAAGGATCTCTCTGGACGGGATATTTGCTACTTCCTTGATCGCGTCTGCGTCACAGAAGCTGCCGTCTACCATACCGCCCTTGATCTCCAGCTTCGCGTGCTTTTTCGCGAATGCAAAAAGCTCACGGGCCGCTGCCGTTGCGTCATCCTTGCTGACTGCCAGTGCAGACGGACCTTCCAGAAGCTGGCTGAGTGCTTCGTTTGCTGTACCGGAAACCGCACGCTTTACAAATGTGTTTTTGTAAACCTTGTACTGGATACCGGCGCCTCTTAAGATCCTGCGGAGCTCGGTGTCCTCTTCTACGGTCAGTCCTCTGTGATCTACAAGGACAGCAGTCTGAGAACCTTCGAGTACGGATGCGATCTCGTCAACGATGGGCTTCTTCAGTTCAACCTTTGCCAATGTCTTACCCTCCTTCTTCAAATATTCCAGGAGAAAATAAAAGCCTCGCATGAAGACTGCGAGACCCGACAAAAAATCATGATGATTTTCTGATCTGCCTCGGCAGGCGTTTTCTCCTTACGTCTTGCGACACCTGCTGTCTTCGGCTTGTGTGCATTCACACACCCGGATAATATAGCACACATTGCCGGGTGTGTCAATATATATTTATGATTTATTGATCCTTCAGTTTCATCCCCTTCCGGAGCTGGTCCCGGAGTGCGCTATCAGCGGAATACTCCTTTTTTGAACGCGGTCCGCATCCGGGACATGATCAGATCAGCGCCGGTTCCCTGCCGCGACCAGTCCATGCACCGGCGCAGTGCGGGTACCGCAAGATCAAAGTATTCTTTCAGGCCTTCACAAAGATAGTACTGCCCTTCTTCTCCCTGTTCATTCACGGAAAACCGGTCTTTCAGGCATCCGCCGTGGCAGATGGAGAGATACGCGCAGCTTCGGCATTTTGCTGTCAAAGTGTCTCTTTTTGCGTCACCAAACGCCTTCTGCACCGGAAGATCCGCAAGTTCCTTCAGCGGTGTTTCCATCAGATTCCCGATCCTGTGCTCAGGATCCACGAAATGGTCGCAGGAAAACACGCTGCCGTCATGCTCCGCGATCAATACCCGCCCGCAGGTCTCGCACATGGTGCAGAGATTTGCGGGCACGCCGGCCAGGCTGGATGCGGTTTCCGCGAAAAGCTGCACGTCCGTCCTGCCGAGGTCATGGCAGATCCACTCCCGGAAAACCTCCGTGAGAAAACGTCCGTACTGGGCGGGCGTGACGGATTCTTCTGAAAGACTGCCGTCCTCAAACCGGACGACGATAGGAATAAACTGGATCCATCCGGTGTGGAGCGACCTGAGTCCCCGGTAGACTGCCTGGGCGTTTTTTGCCGTAAATGAATTCACCGTACACAAAAGGTCCGGCAGGATCCCGTGCTTTTTCAGAAGCTCCGCTCCGCGGAGCGCTTCCTGATAAGAACCGCTGCCATCCGGATGCTTCCGGTAACGGTCATGGACCAGCGCGCATCCATCGATGGAGAGTCCGATATCAAAGTGGTTCTCAGCAAGGAACGCGCACCATTCATCTGTCAGAAGCACCCCGTTGGTCTGGATATTGTTCCAGCACTCCCAGCCTTCCGGCAGGTATTTTTTCTCCAGTTCCACTGCTTTCCGGAAAAAGTCCAGTCCTGCCAGAAGAGGTTCGCCGCCATGCCAGTTGAACTGCAGGGCGGGCCCCGGATTCCCCTCAATATGCGACCGGATCAGCGTCTCCAGCACGTCATCGGTCATCCGGACCTGTACCTCTTCGCCGTTTCTTCTGCCCGCGTCCAGATAATAGCAGTACGCGCATCTGAGATTACAGAGTGAGCCGACCGGCTTTGCCATGACGACAAAACCGGCCGATGTATTCGTTCTTTCCATTATTTATTCCCGCAGATTCTTCTCAAAGAAGTCAAATACCTTCTCCAGGGAATCCATGGCCTGCGCCTGCCGGTACATCTGGTTGTGATAATACCAGAAGCCGTGCCCGGCGCCGTCATAGCGATAGAAGGTATAGTCCTTCCCCAGTTCCTTCAGCACTCTTTCGTGCTCGTCCACCTGGTCCGGTGTAGGCATCCGGTCCTCATTTCCGAAGATACCGAGAAGCGGGCACTGAAGATCCGCGGCGAAATCGATGGGGGCCTTGGGTCTTGCCGGAGTCAGCTCTTCTTCCTTCTGGATCACGCCGCCTCCCCAGCAGTCCACGGCCGCGTCAAAGTCCATCTGGCACGCTGCCAGGAACGCGTGGCGTCCGCCGGAGCACATGCCGATAACACCAACCTTACGGTTGGCATTGGGCTGTGTGCGGAGGAAGGAAAGAGATGCCTGAACGTCGCCCATGACCGTGCGGTCCGGGCAGCCGCCCTGCTCGCGCATCCTTGCGGATACTTCATCCGGGTAGCCGTGGCCGAAGCGCTCGTAAATATTCGGGCAAAGCACGCTGTAACCATGCTCCGCAAACCGGCGGGAGGTCTCCCTGCACCATTCATCCCAGCCGGGCATATGCGGGATCAGGACGATCCCCGGATACGGGCCGGGTCCCATGGGCCGCGCGTAATACGCATGGATCGGGTCCTGGTCGCAGCCGTTGATGACGATGCTCTCCGCGATCATGCCTTCAAATGCGTCTGTTTTGATCTTATTCCACATAGTCTGCTCCTTTCATAAAGCATATTTGATCCCGAGTGCCGCCCTTTCCGGCAGCTGCTTTCTCAGGAAGTATGTACTCTTTCTCTTCTGATGATCCGGACGCCCCTGGGCGGCAGGAGCCATTTTCCGTCCGCTCCCGCGGTTTCCTGTGTCAGGATATCCGTACCCTCCGGACAGCCGCAGACTTCTGTCTGCGTATCCCTGTGATTCAGCAAAAACAGATATTCCGCCCGATCATTATACCGGCAGGTCACTTCCAGTCCGTCCTGAGGCGGAAGAAGCCTGCGGATCCCGCATTCCCGGATCCTGTCTGAAAGAAACGCCCGGTA
>CADCQD010000212.1 GCA_902803485.1 uncultured Eubacteriales bacterium
AGCTTGTCCGCGATATGCTTCCGGATACGGAGTAACGGATGAAAAAGGAATCGGACAGCAGGTCTCCAAGCGGAAAGATCGCGTTTCTGGCAGTTTTTGCCGCAGGGCTGGTCGTGCTGGCGCTGTATCTCTTGAAGATGGACAAGATCACGCTGACCGGGACGAATTATGTGGATCAGGAGGACGCGCTTCAGATGCTGCTTCCCGAGGAGGACCGCCGGATGTCCGCGGTCCTTTACGCGATGCTTTTCGGACCGGACCGGGATCTTCTGTTCGACAGCATTCGGATCCGGCCTTCCGGCTTCGCTTCCGCCAGGATCAGCGTGGAAGAGGATCCGGCGGACTGCCTGATCCATACGGACGGCGGATACGCGGTGATCAACAGAAACGGTGTGGTCGTGGATATCCGCAAGGACGTGCTGGAGGAGCTGACGGTCCTGATGGGCGTAAACGCGGGAAATGCCGTGCGTTACCAGCCGCTTCAGGTCGATGACGAGACGCTGTTTTCCGAGGGGCTTTCCCTGGCAAAAGATATCCGCTCGTCCGGGATCCCCTGCGAGACCATCATTCTGAAACCGGATGATTATCAGCTGGTCACAGGAAATATTACCATCAGTTTCGGCGGCGGGGAAAACGCGGAAGAGAAGCTCGCTGCCATTCTTGATCTTTATCCCAGCCTGCTGGGACTTAAGGGAACGCTTCATGTCGAAGGCCATGGCGGCGAAGATGACAACGGGAAATATTATTTTGAGGTTACCCGGTAGGCTGCGGCCTGTTAAAAAAATGTCAGACTTCTTTTTGAAAACCATGTTGACTTTTCTATAGACAATCGTGTATATTTAGATGTAGTCTGACCGGCAGGGGCAGTATTCTGCCTTTCTGCCATGTCCATCAGTGAAGGAGGAAGGACCGTGTTAGAAATTAATGTGAACGAAGTTGAAAGCGGCGCCAGAATTATTGTTGTAGGTGTTGGCGGCGCGGGCAATAATGCAGTGAACCGTATGGTTGAAGATAATGTCAGCGGTGTTGAACTGGTTGGCGTTAATACAGATAAACAGGCACTGTTGTTATGCAAGGCTGCACAGACGCTTCAGATCGGCGGAAAGCTGACGAAGGGCCTGGGCTGCGGCGCGGATCCCACAAAGGGCGCACAGGCTGCGGAAGAGAACCTGGAAGAACTGACCAGCCTTCTGAAGGGCGCGGATATGGTATTCATTACCTGCGGCATGGGCGGCGGCACCGGCACCGGCGCGGCTCCTGTCATCGCGAAGATCTCCAAGGATATGGGCATCCTGACGGTAGGCGTGGTAACGAAGCCCTTCCAGTTCGAAGGAAAGACCCGCGCGGTCAATGCGAAAAACGGCATCGAAGAGCTGAAGAAGTATGTGGATACGCTGATCGTGATCCCCAATGACAAGCTGCTTCAGATCATTGACAGAAGGACGACCGTCCCGGACGCGTTCCGTAAGGCGGATGAAGTGCTTCAGCAGTCCGTACGCGGTATTACGGACCTGATCAATGAGCCCGGCGAGATCAATATGGACTTCGCGGACGTTCAGGCTGTGATGCGTGATAAGGGCCTTGCCCATATCGGTATCGGCTCCGCTTCCGGCGAGGACAAGTGCATGACGGCAATGCAGGAGGCGATCTCCAGCCCGCTGCTTGAGACCACCATCGACGGCGCGAGCCATGTCCTGATCAACATTTCCGGTTCTGTTGGCCTGATCGAGGCGAATGAAGCGGTGGAGACCATCCGTGAGATGGCGGCTCCGGACGCGAACATCATCTTCGGTACCTCTTACAGAGAGACCACGGAAGATACCGTGACCATCACCGTGATCGCTACAGGCGTTGCGGATAACTCCAGAGATTACGTTCCTGCCGGGAAGCCGATCGCAGATATTAAAAAGAAGATCGAATCCGAGCGCGGCGTGGAAGAGAACAAGGAACCCGCGAATCCGAACAGGCCTTCGTTCCTTCAGAATACACGTCCGGCAGCACCCCGGGACGATGAGCCGGATCTGGATGTGGTAGATTTTAAAAACAGCCGCCCGCAGAGGAACAGAAGAGACGAACAGTATATCCGGATCCCGGATTTCTTAAAGAAAAACTGATCTGAGAAAAACCTGAAAAGAACCCGGGCGACCGGGTTCTTTTCAATCATCGCATTTCAGGGACCGACGTCATGAGAAACCGAACGCTGCAGCTGTTTAAATACCCTTTGGGTATGCTGCTTTTTATCACCGCTGCCATATTGTCATCCGGAGGCCGGACAGTTCTTCCTTTCGGCCTTTTTCTTTTTCTGTGTTTTTTTGAGACAGTGCTTCTGTATACGGAACGGCGGATGCTGCTGGATCTCAGGATCATCTTTACACTTTCCTGGCTGGGAGGGATCGCGCTCAGCACGCTGAAGCTGAGCAGGCTTCAGGCATTCTGGGGGACCAGGATGTGGGTATCCGTATTCCTTTTCTATTTCCTGGTACTGCTTGCGGATGATCTGCTCACCGCAGGATCCCGTTCCTCCGGACAGATCACGCCCGGAAATGAGATCCGGCCTTCCGGTGAATCCAGGGAACGATTCCGGAAAAAGCTTCTGTCCTGTATATGGATCATCCTAGCGCTGGGAATGGCATCCTTTATCACGGAGGCCATCTTCTTTAAAGGCGAGATCCCGATCCTTTCAGACAAACCGCATGCATATACTGCTTTCCATATCACCGGCATCCATTATTTTATCGTAACGATGATCTTTGTCCCGGTGCTTTCGGTCCTGTACCTCTTTTCCGGACCGGTGAGCAGAAAGGAAGTATGGACCCTGCTTGCCGCAAGCGGCAGTGTGTTTCTGGTCTATGTACTGATGCTTTCCAAGCTGCAGCTGGTATTTACCGCGGTGATGCCCGCCATGGCGGCGCTTCTTCTGCAGCGGCGGTTCCGTACAAGGACGGTGTTTTTCTGGTTTCTCGCGCTGATCCTGGTCCTGGTCGCCGGAGTCCTGGTGCTCATGTCCATGCGCCATTATCCGGAAGGATACCTGGAAGGCATTTTCAGGTTTAAAGATAAAGACACACCGGCAGCGATCCAATATGTGTACACTTATATCGTTAATAATTTTGAGAACCTGAACCTTTTGACAGTAAATCTCGGGCATTACAGCCTGGGGATCCGGCAGCTCTTCCCGGTATTCGCGCTTACAGGGGCCAAATTCCTGCCGCAGGTCGCTGCGCTTCTTTCCGTGGAGCAGTATCTGACCATAGAGGAGCTGACCACGCTGACGATCCTGTATGACGCGTACGGTGATTTCGGTATCGCGGGCGCCGCGGGGTTCGGGATCCTTCTGGGCCTGTTCAACGGATATGCCGCGGAGCTGTTCAGAAGAAAACGGAACGTCACGTCGGTCCTTTTGTATGTACAGCTTGCGGTTTATATGGGACTTGCCTTTTTCTCCACCTGGTTCAGCAATCCGACCACCTGGTTCTGGCTCGCGGCCACTGTGCTGATCACTTTGTGGATGTGTAAAGAAGGAGATGGTTTTCGCGCTTCAGTGCTCAGGACGCTTCAGGTATTCCGGCTTCCTGTGAGAAGCAGGAAAGAAAGTGAGGGTTCAGAATGATTACAGACTATGCAATGGATGATTTTCTGGAAGAGCTTGCTTCCTCCAGTCCGGTACCGGGCGGCGGCGGCGCGTCCGCGTTATCCGGAGCCTTCGGTACCGCGCTTGGCGCCATGTCCCTGAATCTGACCATCGGGAAAAAGAAATACGCAGCGTATGAAGAGGAGCTTACGGAAGCGCTTGCCGAGCTGAATACGCTCCGCGGGATCTTCCTGAAGCTTGCGGATAAGGATGAAGAGGTATTCCTTCCGCTTTCAAAAGCGTACGCGCTTCCCAAAAAGACAGAAGAAGAAAAAAAGGTCCGCGGCGCGTACATGGAACAGGCGCTGACGGACGCGACGGAGATCCCGCTCCAGGTCATGGACTATGCCTGCCAGGCGCTCCGTGTCCTTCGAAGGACGGTAGAGATCGTGAGCCCTCTATCTGTAAGCGATACGGGCGTTGCGGCATCGTTTCTGAAGACCGCGGTCAAAGGCGCAGGGATGAATGTGCTGATCAATGTAAAAAGCCTGAAGGACAGCGTAAAAAAAGACCGCTACCGGGAGCGGTATCAGCGGTGCCTGAGCCAGGGGGAACAGCTTTCCCTCGAAGTCGCCAGAAGGACCGAAGAAAGGATCGGAGGGTGATATGGAACTGATCAAAGGAACGGAAGTCAGAAAAAAACTTCTTTTACAGATCCGTGAAGAGATGGCGGCCCTTCCGGTGGCGCCGAAGCTTGTGATGGTCCGCGCGGGAGAGGATCCCGCGGACATCGCGTATGAAAAAAACGCCGGGAAACTGGCGGAAAAGCTGGGCATCCGGACAGAGCATCTGATACTTCCCGCGGATATCCCGCATGAAGAGTTTATGGAGGCCTTCCGGAGGGTCAACGAGGATCCGGATACAGACGGGATCCTTCTGTTCAGGCCGCTGCCGAAACAGATCCGGGAGGCGGAAGTGATCCGCTGTCTGGATCCTTTGAAGGACGTGGATTTCCTGACGACGGAAAAGCTGGCGGCGCTCTTCGCGGGAAAAACGCCGGACGGCCCCTGTACCGCGGAAGCTGTGATGGAGATGATGCGCAGCGCAGGGATCTCTGCGGAAGGAAAGCGCGCGGTCGTGGTAGGCCGGTCCATGGTGATCGGGAAACCTCTTGCCATGATGCTTCTGAAAGAGAACGCGACAGTGACCATCTGCCATACAAAAACCAGAGATCTTAAGAAGGAGACCCTGGAGGCGGATCTTCTGTTTGCCTGCGCGGGACGAGCCGGCCTCCTGGACGGTTCCTATGTGAAGCCGGGCGCCGCGGTATTTGACGTGGGGATCAGTGTGCTTGCGGATGGCAGCATTGCAGGGGACTGCGATATGGCGTCGGTCTCGGAAAAGGCGTCTTTTCTGACGCCGGTTCCCGGAGGCGTCGGCACAGTGACTACAGCGGTGCTGATGCATCATGTGGTACGGAACGCGGAAATCAGGAGGAGAGCGGATGGATGCTGATAAGAAAGTCCTGAAGATCCGTTATCTTTCGGACAGGATCGAGAAACTCCGCTACATAGACGGCAGATCTGACTGGATCGATCTCCGGGCTTCCGAGGATATGGTCATCCGGAAGGGGGAATGCCGGCTGATCCCTTTAGGGGTCGCCATCCAGCTTCCGGAAGGATATGAAGCTCATGTGGTGCCGCGTTCCTCGACCTTCAGGAACTACGGGCTGATCCAGGCAAACAGCTTCGGCGTGGTGGATGAGTCATACTGCGGTAATGAAGACCAGTGGTTCGTGCCGATGTACGCGACCAGGGATACGGAGGTGCACGTGAATGACCGGATCTGCCAGTTCCGGATCATGAAGCATCAGCCGGAGATCGTTTTTGAGGAAACAGAACAGCTTTCCGGAAAAAACCGGGGAGGTTTCGGGACCACAGGAATACAATAAAATCAAAAAGACCCGGACAGGCGGAAAACCTGTGCGGGTCTTTTTGATTACTTTAGGGATCACGCTGGCGGGCTTGTCAAAGCTCGACGCCGTTTAACTGAAGCAGCGCCCGGGCGCTTTCTACGGAATCAACGCCCGTCAGGTTTTTAATGGGAGCGAATTCCTTTTCGCGGACGACTTCATAGGCCAGGCAGCTGTCCATCATATGGATCATATCCAGAACCAGGAGCTCATATTTATATCCGTTCGGTTTGTCCGGATTCTGCAGCACACCCTGGTCATCCAGGTACGGGATCTTCTTTTCCACGATGTGGAAGGGCATCTGCCGGGAAATGATCTCTTCCAGTTTTTCCATCTTGAAATAGTAGTTCAGAATGACGCCGTAATTGTACAGCAGGGCTCCGTTCTCGTCCCGGAGATTGATCATATCATCCGTCATCTCGTAGTATTCCACGATGGACGGTTTGCCGTCTTCCAGGCAGAGGACGCCGACCCGCTCCATGGGATCCGCTTTCGTTACAGCCTTTCCGGCGCAGTCCAGTCCGGAACTTATAAAAGCGCCGGTATAGACCGGATCACTGATATGGACCAGTACGTTGTCCACACCGAAACAGGAAATATATTCGATCTTCCTTTCATGAAGCTCATCCAGAAGGCCGCATTTCTTCAGGGAATGGAACCATCCGCCGGTGCCGTTGGGAGAGACCGCGATCTTTCCTTTTTCTTCCAGCAGGATATTGCCTTTGTAGTCTGTACAGGGGGCCAGCTCCTGCTTGAAGAACCGGATATAGTCCGGATCATATCCGAAATAATTCTTCTCTTTGAAGAAGGCGTAGGTCTCTTCATAATTCCGGTCTGAAGTCATGATGAGCAGCAGCAGCTTTCCGCCGGCCTGCTCCGCGGTCCGTTTCAGATTCTCGATGAGGCATTCGAAAATATAAAGATCCTTGTGGATACCGATATTGTATGTTCCCTTCGGGTGATCATATCCGAGGCGCGTGCCCATACCGCCGGCCAGAAGTACCGCGGCGCATTTGCCTTCACGGATGGCGCGGGAGCCGATCTCTTCGAATTCCGCTCTGCGGGCTTCGATCTCCGGCACCGTCATGGTATCCGGCAGCGGCTCCAGTTTCCCACGGACGATGGACTTCGGGCCGTCCGATCCGCGGACAAGGTCCGGAAGGTCCAGATCCAGTTCCTCGATCTGGCTGAGAAGCGCAGCCTGCTGCTCCTGAGTCAGTTCGTCATAATACCGGAGAAGCTGTGACTGGTCTTTCTCCTTTAAAAGCGCGGCAGCTTGTTCGTATGTCATGGCAGTTCACTCCTTTGATATTGTAGTTTTCACCGGGTATCATAACAAAGGTCCCTGTTTTTTTCAAGTATTCTCCGTGTTCTTTCCCCGGCCTGTAAGTTTCTTCAGATATTCGTCCGCCCCGTAGACTGAGACCGCGGTCAGAACGGTGAACGCAAGGGCGGTGAGAAACGTCCCGGCAAAGGCGCGCCGTCCGATCGGGCCGGAAACGGGGCGGAGCACCATCGAGATCACCACATGATGCGTCAGGAAGATTGCGTAGGTATATTTCGCGGCGGCAGCCAGCACTTTCTTTATCCGGATAAAGCCGGACCGTCCGCCCGCGCGCTTTTCCAGAAAACCGGAGAAACAAAGAAGCGCGAGAAACAGCGTCACGCCGCAGGGCATGATCAGAAGCCGGTAGCTTACCGGAAAAGATACTGCGGTAAAGATCAGAAACAGCGCAAGGCATATCCAGCCGGCGGCCTGCGGGATCCGGCTTCGCGCCCGGAAGATCAGCACGCCGAAAATGAAATCCGGAAGATAGAACAGAAGGTCATTATCTGTCAGGCCGGTTTTATGGATCACGATAAGCGCTGCGGCCTTGATGGCTAGCGCTGCTGTAAGAAGGATCAGCGGCCTTTTCTCGGATAACGCATGGATGGCCGGGAAAAGGAGATAGAGCAGCAGGATGCATCCGGTAAACCATTCGCCCACCAGATAGCAGGTCTTAAGCCCGTGCATGGCAAGATAGCCATCCATGCCGAATACCGTGTAGACCAGCGTCCGGTCAAAACTCCTGTCCGGCAGCCGGAGCACGGTAAACGCGAGGAGATACGCGATATAGAACATCGGAAGGATCGAGAGCAGCCGTTTTTTGTAATAAGTGAGCCAGGGTCTCTTTCCGGTGCTGATCCTGCGGTAGCTTAAGCAGGAAGTATATCCTGACAGCAGGATGAACAGGGCGGTCCCCAGCTGTCCCAGGCCGATGTTTTTTCCGGCATCGGTAGTGATCCAGGAAGCCTGGGCTCCCTTGACCGTAAGCTCCATATTGAAGTGATATATGAAAATCAGCAGCGCGGCTGCTGTGCGCACCAGGTCCACAAACATGGATCGTTGATCTTTTTTCATCCGGGCCCTCTTTCCGTTTTTCCTCTGATAAAAGAGTAGCACAGACCGGAGGTTTCTGCAATTGATTTCCTGAGTGGCGTTTTCCTGCCCGCAAAAAAAGATTGCGAAATGCCCGGAGGCAGAGTATCATGACTAATACGGAGCAGGCCGGGTCCCCGGATGCGGTATGAACGCAGGAAAGGGGAACGGCCGGCAAAAATGACAGATCCGGCAGCAGATAAGGAGGCGGGTATACAGATGGTGAAAAAGATCGCAGTACTGACCAGCGGCGGGGATTCTCCGGGAATGAATGCCGCGATCCGCGCGGTAGTCCGTTCCGGACTCGCGCAGGGACTTCAGGTCCTGGGTATTGAAAGAGGATATGCGGGACTCCTTCAGGAACGGTTCCGGAATATGGATACGAGGGACGTGTCAGAAACCATTCAGCGCGGCGGAACGATCCTCTTTACCGCGAGGTGTCTGGAGTTTACTGAGCTGGAGTACCAGAAAAAGGCGGCGGAGATCATAAAGAAGCATGAGATCGACGGCCTGGTGGTGATCGGCGGCGACGGGTCGTTCAGGGGAGCGCAGGCGCTTGCCCGGCTCGGCGTAAATACCATCGGCATACCCGGGACCATCGACCTGGACATCGCATGCACCGACTACACCATCGGTTTTGATACCGCGGTCAATACCGCAATGGAAGCCATCGACCGCATCCGCGACACTTCTTCTTCTCATGAGCGCTGTTCGGTCGTGGAAGTGATGGGCCGGAGCGCCGGCTATATCGCCATGGTCTGCGGCATCGCAACCGGCGCGGAGGATATCCTGCTTCCGGAGACCTATGACGGCAATGAACAGGCCATTATTGACCATGTGATCGCGAACCGCGCGAAAGGACGGAAGCATCATCTGATCATTAACGCGGAAGGCGTGGGTCATTCCACTTCCATGGCGCGGAGGATCGAAGCAGCTACAGGTGTGGAGACCCGGGCTACGATACTCGGCTATCTGCAGCGCGGCGGGAGCCCCTCCGGAAGAGACCGTTTCTACGCGTCGATGATGGGCGCGCGGGCGGTGGATCTTCTGGTGCAGGGGATCGGCGACCGGATCGTGGTATTTAAAGAAGGCCGGTTCACGGATGTAGATATCGAAGAAGGGCTCGCAATGAAGAAGAACCTGCCGGAGACGGTCCAGCGCGTGACCAGGCTTCTCGCGAGGTAAGGCCGTTCATGAATGATCTGGAAAAATCGATCCTGAAATGGCAGACAAAGGCAGCCAGAAGAAGAGAAGACGGCGTGTTTATTATGGAAGGGATCCGGGGCTTTTCCGAGATTCCCGAAGAGAAGCTCCGGTATGTGCTGGTTTCGGAAAGCTTTGCTGAAAGCCGTCCGGATGTCATGGAGGATATCAGAAACAAACAGGCGCGCGCTTCGTTTCAGGCCAGGACCGTCCGTGACGACGTATTCCGGAAGCTTTCTGACACGCTGACGCCCCAGGGGATCCTTGCGGTGGTCGAAGCCTTCCGTTATACCGAGGATGAGATCCTGGACACGGAGAACGGCCTGCTGATCCTTCTTGAAAATCTTCAGGATCCCGGGAATCTGGGAACGATACTGAGAAGCGCGGAAGCCTCCGGGGTCAGCGGAGTCATCATGAACAGGACCTGTGTGGACGTTTACAACCCGAAAGTGATCCGCGCGACGATGGGCGCCTGCCTCCGGATGAAATTCTGCGTAGTCGAAGACCTTTCCGAAACCGTCCGGAAGATCCGCGAAAAGGGCGGCGCGGTATATGCCGCGCATTTGAAAGGCGCTGTTCCTTATGATGAGAATGACTACCGGGGTATGACCGCGTTTATGATCGGAAATGAGGCGGAAGGCCTTTCTGACGCGCTGACTTCCTGCGCGGACGGCAGGATCATTATCCCGATGCACGGTTCTGTGGAATCCCTGAACGCGGCGATGGCAGCGACGATCCTGATGTTTGAAGCCGCCCGCCAGAGAAGAAAATGAACGCGCTTCATAGAGGAAAATAACTGATTCTTGACAAAATAATGACACCGTGGTACAATCGTTGTAACATTTAGTTAACATTTGGTGTTTTTCGTAATAAAATCTTTGCATTTTCTTACGAATTTTGTTAAGGAGGGTCAGTTTCACCTGATCAGAAGACGATGAAAGGGAAATGGAAATATGCAGCCGTGATCCTTGCGGCGGTACTGATCATATCAGGCACTGCGCTTGGCGTTCGGGGCACGCATACCGCTTCGGAAATTGTTGTAAAAGAAACTCCTGCAACCGAAGCCGCGCTCTTTGAGGTCTATGACATTGCCGGTATGCAGCATATCGGTAATGTGGAGGCTCAGGAACAAACAGAAGAGGCACGGCCGGCGGAGACCGGAACGGAAGAAGCTGCGGATGGAACGGAAATGCCGGCGCAGGTTCCTTCGGAAGCGGAAGATGAGGGAGATGCCGGGGAAATGCAGCAGATGTCCCCGAAGGGCCTTCAGGTTTTCTTTGAAAACAAGCTGTGCATCGATCCGGAAAAAGTGTCTCTGTATCTGAACGTCCGGGAAGAGCCGAATGAAGACAGCGAGATCCTGGACGTGCTGTATCCGGATGATATCGTTCCGTTTATTACTTTCGAAGACGGATGGTATGAGGTGCAGCGCGACGGATTTACCGGATACGTCAACGCGTTCTATGTGCTTGCGGGCGACGCGGCTTATGAAGAAATGAAAGATACCGTTGCTTACGCCGTCATGGCGAAGGAAGACGGTGTGACCATGTATGAAAACGCGGAGGATACCGATACGGTGATCCTTTACGCGAATAAAGGTGATGTTTTCCGCGCGGTGGATATGGACGCTTCATATTATGAGGTTTCTGTCCAGTCGCCCATTTATGAAACGCTGGTGATCCCGAAGAACAAGGTGATCGTGTATTATCTGTTCCTGGGACCCGGCAACAGCAATGAGCTTACGGATGAAGCGGAAGAAGCCTTCAGTAAACTGAATATCGAAGGAAATCTTGCCCGTACGGAGATGATCCAGAGCGAAGTCGCCGCCAGAGCGGAGCAGACGTCCATCGAAGCTTCCATGGCGGAATCCAGCATGGCCCAGGCATCCTGGGAAGCGGAGTATTACGGCTGGGAGAATACGGATGCGCAGGCAGAGACCTGGGAGACCTGGGAAACCTGGGCGACCTGGGCGCCATGGCAGCCGGAATCTACAGCCGCGCCCACATGGACCTGGCAGCCGGAATCGACAGCCGCGCCTACCTGGGCATGGCAGCCGCCTTCTCAGGCACCGGAAACAGCGCCACCTGCACCTGTACCGACGGAGACTGCCGCCACGGCGCCTCCGGAAACGGCACCTTCCACAGCGGCGCCTGCTACAGATGGAAGCAATCTGACGTATGTAGGCACTTTCCGCATTACACATTACTGCCACTGCACTCTGTGCTGCGGCGTCTGGGGATCAAATGATCCGAATTATCCCGCGCACGGCGCTTCCGGCCTTCCGCTGGTATCTGATTATTCCGTCGCAGTGAATGTGGCGCAGATCCCTTACGGCACCCGCCTGATGATCAACGGCCGTGAATATGTGGCCGCGGACTGCGGCGTGGGCTTCAACTGCATCGATATTTACCGCCGTACGCACGCGCAGGCTTCTGCCGGCGGCATGTATTACGCGGATGTTTATATCATTAACTGAACGAATTCATAAAAAGGACCGGCGCCGGTGTGCAGCATCAGCGCCGGTCCTTTTTCCGGCGCGCGATTATCCCGCGGACTTTCTGCGCCCCCTGCCGTGCCGGCGGACCGGCCGCTCAGGAAAGGAAAGTGAAATTTCTGTGTATTATTGTACAAACAAATAAAAATATGTTATGATACTGCATGTATTAGTAAAAATATGCCCGGCGGAGTTCTTGGAAGAAAGTGCCGGGCGCTTAACGGAGGATTTGAATTGAACGGTTTTATGGGACGGCTCGCGCAGAGATTCCAGCGTTTTATGACCGGCAGGTATGGTTCGGATAAACTGAATATGGTGATCCTTGTCGCGGCCATCGTGCTGGAGATCCTTTACGCAGTCTTCGGACTGCCGGCGCTTGCCATTCTCAGCATTCTTCTGATCGGCCTTGCCTTTTTCAGGATGTTTTCAAAAAACCGGGAAAAACGGGCGAAGGAAAACCATGTTCTTCTGCAATTCCTGAGCGAAGCGAAGATGCTGAGGAAGTATCATATTTACAGATGCCCGGGCTGCAGGCAGAAGATCCGCGTACCCAGAAAGGGCGGAATGACCGTGGACGTCAGCTGTCCGAAATGCGGGACAAAATTCAGGAAGAAGATCTGATCCATGTTCGGATATATTACGCCTTATAAGGAGCAGCTCTCTGAAGAAGACCGGATGGTATATGAAAGCTACTACTGCGGCCTTTGCCGGGTCCTCGGAAGAAAGTTCGGGCCGCTGAGCCAGCTGGTGCTGGCCTATGATCCGGTCTTTCTCGCGATACTTACGAACGGCCTTTATGAGCATGAAGAATCCCGGAAGGGAGGGTTCTGTATTTATAAAGGCAGGAAGGTGCAGAGGACCTGTGCGCCGGACCTTTCCTACGCGGCGGATATGAATCTGATGCTGAGCTATCACAATTATGTGGACCAGGTCCATGACAGCGCGAAAAAGACGGCGAAGCGCGCCGTAAAGCTTCTGGCCCGCCCGTACCGGAAGACCGCGGAAAAGTACCCGAGGCAGAGGCAGGCGCTGGAGCAGTACATGAAAGCCCTTTCCGCTTATGAAAAAGCGCCGGATGATAATCCGGACCAGGCAGCGAATCTGACGGGGATCATGCTGAGCGAGGTCTTCCTTGAACGGGAGGACGAATGGCAGGAGACCTTGAGAAGGCTGTTTTTCTATATGGGCAAATTTATTTATCTTGCGGATGCGTACGCGGACGTATTTGATGACGCCGCGTCCGGAAGTTATAATCCCTATGCCGCGTTCCGGGAACGGGAGGATTTTGACGAATACGTCCGCCGCCATCTGGAAAGCGTGATGGCGGAATGCGCCAGATCCTTTGAAATGCTTCCGGTTTTCCGGCACAGAGAGATCCTGAGGAATATCCTGTATGCAGGTGTATGGACCTCATACAGTACGATCCGTCTTGAACGGATGAAAAATGGAGTTGAGAATGTATTATGATCCCTATCAGGTCCTGGGCGTCAGCCCGTCCGCGTCAGACGACGAAGTCAAAAAGGCGTACAGGACGCTGAGCCGGAAGTATCATCCGGACGCGAATATCAACAATCCGGATCAGGCGGCGGCCGAAGAGAAATTTAAACAGGTCCAGCAGGCATATGATGAAGTGATGAAGATCCGCGCGGGCGGGTCCTCTTACGGCGGACCGGGCTATGGCAGCCAGAGCTATGGGTATCAGAACACAGGAAGCAGCGGCCCGGGCTACGGCTACCGCGAACGTTATTCAAACAGCGGCTTCGGATTCGACCCCTTCGGCGCGTTCTCCGGTTTTAACAGAGGCAGTTCCGGAAGGACCGCCGGCGAGCCGGTGGAATTCCAGGCGGTGCGGAATTACATTAATTCGTACCATTACCAGGAAGCGCTGAACGTGCTGAACCGGATGTCCGGTGATTACCGGAACGCCATGTGGTATTATTACCGGGCGGTGGCGAATAACGGCCTGAATAATCAGGCAAGCGCCATGGAAGACGCGCGTACGGCGGCTACACTGGAACCGAATAATATGGAATACAGGAGCTTTTACCAGCAGCTTCAGAATGGCGGCAGCTGGTACGGCGGCATGGGACAGGGATACGGAAGAAACGACCTTATGAGTACAGGCTTATGCCTTCCTTGCTGTATGATGTCTTTATGCTGTCCCTGCAACGGTCCGTGCTGACCGGAAGAAAAGGATGATCCATGAAAAAAATAATCGTATTACTGATGATCGCGGTACTTTTGCTGCCGGTGTTTTCCGGATGTAAATGCGGCAAGGATAAAGAGGAAGAAAAGGAATCCGATACGGGATCAGAAACAGAAGCCCCCGTTCAGGTGACTTTGCCCTCCGAAAGCATTACACAGGAATCTGTACCGGAAGTGACGCCGGTGGTTGAACCTGCACCTCCGGAAACGGAAGCCGGCACCACCACGAGCCGGGTGAATTTCAGGTCAGGCCCCGGTACGGAATATGATTCCTACGGTGTCCTGGACCCGGGGACCGTGGTGGGTGTCGCTGAAAAGGAGAATGGATGGTACCACGCGTTTTACGGCGGCCATGAGGGTTATATTTCCGCGGATTATATCCGGATGCCCGGGGATCCCGAACCGGAGCCTGTGACCGTGCCGGAGCCTGTGACCGTACCGACTCAGCCGTATGATCCGAATAACGGCGTTCTTACGGATTCCGGCCGTTTTCAGAATATCGAAGCGCTCCCTAATAATTCCATACCTTACGGCTGCGACTGGGAGAATAAAGACGCCACCGGCCTGCCGAACGGCGTGCATTATTACGAATCGCTCTACAGCCAGTACGGCGGCGTATACAGGATCAATACTCCGGAGAAACTGATCTATCTGACCTTTGATGAAGGATATGAGCTGGGCTTTACTCCTACGATCCTGGATACACTGAAAGAGAAGAACGTCAAGGCGGTTTTCTTTATTACCAAACAGTTCTTTGACAGCAGTCCGGATCTGGTCCAGCGGATGATCGATGAAGGACACATTGTCGGAAACCATACCTGCAGGCATCCCTCCGGCGGATACCCGAAATTTGTGGACGCGAACGGGCTGCAGTCCTTTATTGACGATATTTCCCAGCTGCACAAGCTGGTCTATGACCGCTTCGGATATTCCATGCGGCTGTTCCGGTTCCCGGAGGGAGAGTCGTCGGAAAGACTGATGTCCCAGCTGGTGAATTTCGGATACGCGTCCGTATTCTGGAGTTACGCGCATCTGGATTATGATACCGCGAACCAGCCGGATCCGGGGGTCACGCTGGAACGGTGCGTGAGCCATATGGCTCCCGGCGCCATCTATCTTCTGCATGCGGTCAGCTCCAGCAATACCGCGGCCCTTGGCCCGTTCATCGACCAGGCAAGAGCGCAGGGCTATGATTTCGCGCAGATCCCGGTTTCGGAGGTCCTGCTGCAGTAAATAGAGTAAATTAGAAAAGCGAGAGTTGGTTATGGGTGATTTTCTGAATAAGTTAAAGGAAAAACTGTCTTCCGGCCGGATCGACCAGACTAAGGCCGCGGTAGGCATTATGATCGCGGCGCTGGTACTGGTTGCGGCGGCTGTTCTTGGAATGGCACTTTCCGGCATCGATATCCGAAGCGCTAAGGCTTCCGGAGAAGAAGGCAGCAAAAAGCAGGAAGAAGCTGCGAAAGAAGTAAAGCAGGACGCGGATGAAGCGGAAGCTGACGCGGCAAAGGCAGAGAATGAAGCCGGCGAACAGGGCCTGGAAAGCGGAGAAGAAGCCAAAGAAGAGAAGCCGGATACTGAGGATACAGATCCCGAAGAGGCCGGTGTGCCTGAGATCACGGTCACTCCGAACGAACCTCAGCCGGGCCTTGTGCATGCCATTTCCGCCGGTGAAATGGAAGTGATCCGGAAAACCTATGACGGCACCATCCGCGGATACGGCTTCAGTCTGGATGAAGGAAGCCGGGACCAGTACAACCGCCAGCTTCAGGCGGTTCAGGTGAATTCCACACTGAACACATTGAACGCGAATGTGCTGGTATTCGCGAGTGATCCGAATACGCCCGTCACCGCGCTGGCCTTCCAGGCGGGATACGAAGCGGGATATACGGAAAAGATCCTGGACATATTAAAGGAGCAGGGAGTACGCGCGACCTTTTTTGTCACAATGGAATACGTGAAAAACAATCCGCAGATCATAAAGCGCATGCTGGACGAGGGACATGAGATCGGCAGCCATACCGCTTCCGCGCCGGAGGAGGGCATCGCGAATCTTTCTCTGGAAGACCAGATGAACGACGCGCTCAGCCTCCAGACCTATATGGAAGAACAGTACGGCTACACCATGTCCAAGTATAATTTCAATTCCGGTGTTTATACCGTGCAGCAGGCCATTCTGATGACCCGGATGGGCTATCAGTTCGTGTTCTGCAGCCTGAATTACGCGGATTATGATCCGAATATCGAATTTGACAGTGCCCAGGTCCTTTCAAAGCTGGAGGACATGATGCACAACGGCTGTATCTACTGTTTCCATATGACGAACAAGGTTACTGCGGAGATCCTTCCGGGCCTTCTCCAGTGCATGAAAGATGAGGGATACAGTATTATTTCTCTGAGATAAATAGACGAAATTCCGGGCTCCTGGAGCGGTTTTTCGGCGTTTTTGACGAAAATGCCGAAAAACCGCTGAACCCGCCCCTGCAGGCGCAAAAAGCGCTTGCTTTTTTATTGCATTCTGATAAAATTTTGAAGTGTATGGAAAGCAGGTTTTTTCCTGAAACAGTGCATCGAAATGAGTAGATGCGGATCGGAGGAAATGAATGAGCACAAAAGAATTGACTAAGGCGAAAAGCAGAATCGAAGCGTTAGTTGATGAGGGCAGCTTTGTGGAGATCGGCAGCCGTGTCAGCGCCCGCGCCACGGATTTCGCATCGCTCCGGAAAGAGGCTCCCGGCGACGGCGTGATCACAGGCTTCGCCACCATCGGCGGCAAGCTGGTGTATGTATACAGCCAGGACGCATCTGTTTTAGGCGGATCTTTGGGCGAGATGCATGCAAAGAAGATCGTCAGGATATATGAAATGGCCATGAAAATGGGCGCGCCGGTCATCGGGCTTCTGGACTGTGCCGGTGTCCGCCTGGAAGAAGTGACGGACGCTCTCCGGGGCTTCCAGCTTTTATATCTTGCCCAGGCGAAGGCATCCGGTGTGATCCCGGAGATCATGGTGGTTTACGGCAAGTGCGGCGGCGGCATGGCAGTCAGCGCGGGTATGGCGGACTTTGTTTTCATGGAGGAGAAGGGTGCTTCTCTCTATGTGAACGCGCCGAACACACTTGACAGCAACTATAAAGAAAAGTGCAATACGGCGGCCGCAAAGTTCCAGAGCAGGGAAAGCGGCATCGTGGACGGATACGGCACGGAAGAAGAACTGGCGGCGGAAGTTGCGGCTCTTGTTTCCATGCTTCCCTCAAATAATGAGGATACGGCCGTGGAAGAAGCGGAAGATGATCTGAACCGGATGACGGATGAGCTCGCGGGCGAAACGGATATCCGTGTGATCGCTCAGTCTGTCGCGGATACAGGCCTGTTTATCGAAACCAAGAGAGATTACGCGCAGGATATCGCCACCGGCTTTATGCGCCTGGACGGCGCTACCGTCGGCCTGATCGGCAATCAGGAAGACAAGCTGACGGCAAAGGGCCTTCAGAAGGCTGCTTCCCTCGTGAAATTCTGCGACGCATTTGATATTCCCGTCGTGACTCTGGTGAACGCGGACGGCTTTGCCGCTACGGCAGACGAAGAAAAGCTGATCGCGAGATCCGGCGCGGAGCTGGTATACGCGTACGCGAACGCTACGGTCCCGAAGATCGATATCATTCTGAAGAAGGCATTCGGTTCCGCATATATGACCATGACGCTGGGCGCGGACGTGGTCTACGCGCTTTCTGACGCGAACATCGGCATCATGGACGCAGGCATGGCAGCCAAGATCATCGCCGGCGACCAGGGCGACGTACAGGAAACAGCGAAACAGTTCGCGGACAAGCAGAGCGCGGAAGCGCAGGCAAAGCGCGGCTATGTGGATGAGCTGATCGAAGCGGTTTCCCTGAGAAAGCAGATCCTTGCCGCTCTTGAGATGCTGTTTTCCAAGAGAGAAGACGCGCCTCTGAAAAAGCACGGAACAAAATAATAAAGGAGAGAGCAGATGAAAAGACATTTAAACAAAGTCCTTCCGGTTCTCTTCATTGCGCTTTCGATGTGTTTATTTGCCGCCTGTGACGGGGATCTCGGGCAGAAGCTCGGAAATGCCGGTCTGAATACGCTGATGGGCATGGGCGTGGTCTTCCTTGTCCTGATCCTGATCAGCTTTGTGATCTCCGCGTTCGGCCTGATCAATAAGGCGGAAGAAAAAAAGAAGGCAGCTGTGCCCGCGGCTCCCGCACCTGTACCTGCGGCGCCTGCTGCGGCAGAAGAGCCTGAAGAGGACCCCGCGGATGACCTGGAACTTGTAGCGGTCATCGCGGCGGCCATTGCGGCATCAGAGAATACGAGCCCGGACGGCCTTGTGGTCCGTTCCATCAGAAAAGTATCATCCAGAAATCAGTGGAAGAGAGGATAAGGATATGAAGAATTATACGATCACAGTAAACGGCAATGTATATGAAGTAACAGTGGAAGAAGGCGGCGCAGGCGCTCCCGCGGCAGCCGCTCCCGTAAAGAAAGCAGCTCCTGCTCCGAAGAAGGCTCAGGCTGCAGCCCCCGCAGCACCGCAAGGCGCCCAGGGAAGCGTACAGATCGTATCTCCGATGCCCGGCAAGATCCTCGGGATCAAGGCAAAGGCCGGCGACGCGGTCAAGAAAGGCCAGGCCGTGATCATCCTTGAAGCCATGAAGATGGAAAATGAGATCGTTGCTCCGCAGGACGGAACGGTTGCAAGCATCAACGTCAATGAAGGCGCAAGCGTAGAGGCAGGTACTGTACTGGCAACCATGAACTGATCATTTTCACAGGATAAAGGAGATACAAGATGGAGTATATTACAAGTACATTGGGAAATCTGCTCCAACAGACAGCATTCTTCAATCTTACCTGGGGAAATTACCTGATGATCGTGATCGCGTTGTTCTTTATGTATCTTGCGATCGCGAAGGAATATGAACCGCTTCTTCTGGTCCCGATCTCTTTCGGCATGCTTCTCGTGAATATCTATCCGGATATCATGAAGGCTCCGGCAGACGGCTCCGCAGGAGGATTGCTGCATTATTTCTATCTGTTGGATGAATGGGCGATCATGCCCTCCCTGATCTTCATGGGTGTTGGCGCCATGACGGACTTCGGTCCTCTGATCGCGAACCCGAGGAGCTTCCTTCTGGGAGCTGCCGCGCAGTTCGGTATTTACGGCGCTTATTTCATGGCGATCCTTTTAGGCTTTAATGATAAGGCTGCCGCGGCGATCTCCATTATCGGCGGCGCGGACGGCCCGACATCTATTTTCCTTGCGAGTAAGCTCGGCCAGACGGAATACATGGGGCCCATCGCTGTGGCGGCATATTCCTATATGTCCCTGGTGCCCATTATCCAGCCTCCCATCATGAAGCTGCTTACCACAGAGGAAGAGCGGAAGATCAAGATGGAACAGCTCAGGCCCGTCAGCAAGCTGGAGCGGATCCTGTTCCCCATTGTTGTTACGATCGTGGTATCCATGATCCTTCCGACCACAGCTCCCCTGGTAGGCATGCTGATGCTCGGAAATCTCTTCCGTGAAAGCGGCGTCGTAAGACAGCTCAGCGAGACTGCCTCCAACGCGCTGATGTACATCGTAGTTATCCTGCTGGGTACTTCTGTAGGCGCTACCACGTCCGCGGAAGCATTCCTGAAGCTGGATACGCTGAAGATCGTTGCTTTAGGCCTGATCGCTTTCGCGATCGGTACCGCGACAGGCGTTTTGTTCGGCAAGCTGATGAAGAAGCTCACCCACGGCAAGGTCAACCCGCTGATCGGTTCAGCCGGCGTTTCCGCGGTTCCGATGGCCGCGCGTGTTTCCCAGAGAGTTGGTTCCGAAGCGGATCCGACGAACTTCCTTCTGATGCACGCTATGGGCCCGAACGTTGCGGGCGTTATCGGCACCGCAGTGGCTGCAGGTACATTCATGGCCATCTTCGGAATTGTGTAACATCGGCATTTCAGCCAGTGATTCGATAAGGAGATAGAAAACATGAAAGAAATCAAGAAAAAACCGGTGAAGATCACCGAGACCGTGCTGCGTGACGCTCATCAGTCGCTGATCGCTACACGTATGAAGACGGAAGAAATGCTTCCGATCGTTCCGAAAATGGACCAGGTCGGCTATCATTCAGTGGAATGCTGGGGCGGCGCTACCTTTGACGCCTGCCTTCGTTTCCTGAAGGAAGATCCGTGGGAGAGGCTCCGCAAGTTCCGTGACGGTTTCAAACATACAAAACTGCAGATGCTGTTCCGCGGCCAGAATATCCTGGGCTACAATCATTACGCAGATGACGTTGTGGAATATTTCGTTCAGAAGTCCATCGCGAACGGCATTGACATCATCCGTATTTTCGACTGCTTCAATGACCTCAGAAACCTTCAGACTGCTGTAAACGCGGCCAAGAAGGAAAAGGGTGAGGTTCAGGTAGCTCTTTCCTATACCCTGGGGGATGCTTATACCCTGGATTACTGGAAAGAGACCGCGAAAAAGATCGAGGATATGGGCGCGGATTCCCTGTGCATCAAGGATATGGCAGGCCTGCTGATCCCTTATGAAGCGACACGTCTTGTGACTGCGCTCCGCGAAGGCACGAAGCTTCCCATCGACATCCATACCCATTACACCTCCGGCTGCGCGGCAATGACTTATGTAAAGTCCATTGAAGCCGGCGCGGATATCATCGACACAGCAATTTCGCCCTTCGCTATGGGAACATCCCAGCCCGCGACAGAAGTGCTGGTCAAGACTTTTGAAGGCACGCCTTATGATACCGGTCTGGACCTGAATCTGCTGGCGGAGATCGCGGATTATTTCCGTCCCATCCAGGAGTCTTATCTGGCGTCCGGCCAGCTGAATCCGAAGGTCATGGGCGTTAATATCAAGACGCTGCTTTATCAGGTTCCCGGCGGCATGCTTTCCAACCTGGTGTCCCAGCTGAAGGAAGCCCATGCGGAAGACAAGTACTATCAGGTGCTTGAGGAGATCCCCAGCGTCCGTAAGGATCTGGGCGAGCCGCCCCTTGTCACTCCGTCTTCCCAGATCGTCGGTACGCAGGCGGTGCTCAACGTCCTGCAGGGCGAGCGTTATAAGATGATCACGAAGGAGACCCGCAAGGTCCTCCACGGCGAATTCGGCCAGACCATCAAGCCCTTCAATCCGGAAGTCCAGAAGCTCGCTATCGGCGATGAAGAGCCGATTACCTGCCGCCCGGCGGATCTGATCCCGCCGCAGCTTCCCGAGTATGAAGAAGCTATTAAGGATTATAAGCAGCAGGATGAGGACGTGCTTTCTTACGCGCTGTTCCCGCAGGTTGCGATGGAGTTCTTCAAATACCGTGACGCCCAGCAGAAGAAAGTGGACGTTGCGGAAGCAGATAAGGAAAGCAAGAGCTATCCGGTGTGATCACAGTAAATTGAATATCTTCTTATGCGGCAGGGGTCTGTTTCCCCTGCCGCTTATTTGTGGCCCGCAATGAGACTTATACTGTTTCCTGTGATTCATGATGTGGTGTCTGCCGGGAAGAAAGCCACAGATGCTTGTGTTTTTCTGAATAGTATGGTATAGTATGATAAGCTATGTATAAGTATTACTATGCCCTTTCAAAGGCAGATGGGAGCTTGGAAACGGATGGTCCAGATCGATAAAGTATACCTGATGACGAAGGCCGCGGTCTTTGAAAAGCATCATCAGGATGTGCTGCTGACAGTTACCTACCGGAGGAAAGATTATATCCTTTACCACATGATGGGCGTGATGCTGGCTGTGACAGCCGCGTATGCGGCGATCATCGGGATGGTCATGTTCATGATCGTCATGGCCTATGAAGAACTGATCCTGAACACGGCGGAAGCGCTGGTGATCGCCATCGGCGTGATCCTGATCTATATCATCCTCCTGGTCGTTTACTATCTGCTTTCGCATAAATATTACGGGGACAAACATGTGGCGGCCAGACGTGAAGCAACGGAGTATATTTCCTATCTCCGGGAGATCCGGGAGCTGGAGGAAAGCGGCCGGCAGGAGGCACCGTGAAACAGATCATCAGAATAAAAGACTATATACAGGCTTTTTCCGAGAAATACGGCCGTTATCTGGACGGTGTCCTTCGGTTCGCGTTCGGAATGGCTCTCTACATGGTCATCATTATCAATACCGGCTATAATAAAACCGTCAGCAATCCTTTTATCGCGGTCCTGATGTCAGCTGCTGCAGCCATGCTTCCGGTCAGCCTGACGACTGTTTTCGCGTGTTTGCTGGTGATCATCGAGATGACCTCGGTCTCGCTGGAGATCGCTGCGGTATCCGTGATCTTCATCGGCGTCATGCTGCTGATGTACTATGTGTTCCGGATGGGAGACAGTTTTCTGATGTCGGCCTCGCTGTTTTTCTGCCTGTTCCGCATGCCGGCGCTGATCCTGCCTTTTGCCATGATCTTTCCGCCCGTCAAGATCATACCGGTGATCTTCGGTATAGTGATCTACGGCATCATCATCGTCGTGAGAAAGGACTTCAGCGTACTCGCGGTAAGAAACGGATCACTGACGCTTGCCGGCAGGGTCAACCTGTTTCTGAGCGACTTTTTCACCAGTGAGCGCATCCTGCTTGTTCTTCTTTCCGTAGTACTCGCGATGCTGGTGATCCGCGCGATCCGTTCGTCCAGACTGAACAACGCGCCGCTTTTGTCCATGATCGTGGGAGACGTGCTTTTCGGAATCGTGATGATTTTCGGGAATTATTACCTGAACGCAGGGATCAGCTACGTCCTGCTTGCCGTAAGCCTTGTGCTGAATGCGCTCATGTCGCTTCTGATCATCGGGTTCCGCTTCAATTTTGATTATAAACGCACGGAGAATGTTCAATTCGAGGATGACGACTACTACTATTACGTCAAAGCCATTCCGAAGACCAGGATCCCGGTCACGGAAATGCGTGTTGAGAACATTTCTTCGGCAGATACATCCGGTCATCATTACGACGAACCGGAGGAAATAAATACAGGAGGAGTATTCCGTAACAGGGAAACGGATACGCCTGCAGGGGAGGATTGACTTGCTGAATGATTTTATTCAGTTTGCGGGAAACACGCTGACGATCGGTGATTTCAGCGTGACGATCACCTGGAGCAGCATTATTGAAATGCTGATTTTCTCGCTGCTGACTTATTTTGTGATACGATGGATCAAAAGAACCAAAGCCTGGGTCCTGTTAAGGGGCGCGGCTGTACTGGTGCTGCTGTATATTATTGCCCGTGTTCTTCAGCTGAATACGATCGTCTATATATTCAAGAATATAGTGAGTTCGCTGTTCCTTGCGATCGTGATCATTCTTCAGCCGGAGATCCGGAGCGCCCTGGAACACCTGGGCACGACCAGTTTTCTTTCGGGCATTCTGACGTTTACGTCTGAAAAAAACAAAAATTCCACAGGGCTTTCCAGCGGATCGATCGACGCGATCGTACGTGCCATGTCCAGCCTCGGACGGAATAAGGTAGGCGCGCTGATCGTGATCGAAAGAACGATCCTTCTGGATGAATACATTGATACCGGCATCCTTCTGGACGCGGCGATCTCTACGGCGCTGCTGGAACAGATCTTTGAGCATAATACGCCGCTTCATGACGGCGCGGTGATCATCCGGGGCAACCGGATCGTTTCCGCCACCTGTTATCTGCCGCTCTCACAGAACGGAGGCATCAGTAAGGAACTGGGGACCCGCCACCGCGCGGGACTCGGGATCAGCGAAGTTTCTGACTGCATTACGCTGATCGCTTCCGAAGAAACCGGCGCGATTTCCGTAGCAATGAACGGAGAGCTGAAGCGGGATCTTACTCCGGACGCTCTCAGGGAGATCCTTCTGAGCGCGCGCGGCATGGATGATGCCAGAAGCAATATCGTAAAACGCTGGATGGGGAGGAACAAGAATGAAAAGTAAGATCGGTTCCTTCTTTACACAGAATATCGGCCTGAAGTTCCTGGCTCTTTTTGTGGGCATTGCGATCTGGGCGGTGCTTTCAAACGCGGAGGATCCCACGGTGACAAGGACCGTGACGATTCCCGTTACGTATACCAATGGCGACCAGCTGATCAATGAAGAGGACCTGGTGCTTCTTTCGGGTCCGGAAACGGTACAGATCACTGCGACGGTACGCCAGAGCAAGCTGAGCCGTCTGCGCCCGGATCTTTTTACCTGCTCGGCCGACCTGATGGACCACGGCGGCGGAGACCTGAAGAACCAGCGGGTACATATCAATGTAACGCAGGTCGGCGGAAATGATATTATCATCGACTGGAACTATTACCGAAGCGATCCGAATATTACGGTGAGCATGGATCATTATATCGAAAAGACCTTTACGATCGGTATTCTGACCACGTCGGAACTTGCGGAGGGCCTGATCCTGAAGGATACGCCGGCGGTAGAGCCGTCGAGTGTAACGATCTCCGGACCGCTGTCCAGATTCAGCAATGTTTCAAGTGTAAAGGCGACGCTTGATCTTGAGGAACTTTCCGCGCTTGGCGCGGGGGTCTTTGAGCTCGACGCGCCTCTCAGGATGTATGATGCCAATGATAACGCAGTGCCGGATACGGACGGCCTGATGAAGTTTGAAAGAGATACGGTCCGGATCACCGGAATGCTTGCCCGGGAAGGCGCCGTCCAGATCAAAGTTGAAGGCGTGACAGGAACCCCGAAGGAAGGCTACCGCTTCCTGAGCATGTCCGTGAAACCGAATTCTGTTGCCGTCCACGGCTTGAATAACACCTCCAGCTTCAGCGGCATCCTGATCCCGGCATCCGCTGTCAATATCAGCGGCATTTCAGAGGATACGATCTATGAGATCGATATTTCCAGATATCTCCCGGAGGGAGTTACCGTTGCGGAAGGTTCTTCCGTCGTCCAGGTAGCCGTATCCGTGGAGGGCAGGCAGGGGATCCAGATCACGATCCCCAAGGACTATATCGTGATCGAAAACCGGCAGCCGCAGTACAACTATTCGATCCAGGGCAGCGTGACTCAGCTGAATGTCCGGGGCTTCAAGGATGAGCTTGCGGCATTTGACATCGCGTCGCTGAATCCGTGGATCTCCGTAGGGGCGCTGGATGCCGGTACGCATCAGGTAAAAGTGAATATTTCGCAGCCGTCCGGCTATTTATATGATAACGCGGACGCGCTGTACGCGACAGTAGTAGTGGCTCCTGCGGAGACCACGCCGCCGGATGCGCCGACGCAGCAGACACAGCAGAC